>CAYONK010000028.1:0-14823 GCA_964405285.1 uncultured Ardenticatenaceae bacterium | reverse complement strand
AGGCCGTAGGGATGCTTCGCTTCGCTCAGCATGACAATTGCGCGTGAATAGGGGAGAAGAACGTCAATACCACGCCCAAATTAAGATTTGCCGCCGCGTGATCGGTTCGCTTGACGAATCTCTTTCTGGTATGCCATACTTCAATGCAGGTGTAAAAAGTCTGGAAAATGAGTGAGTTTATATCTATTCCCAAAAACTATGTTCAAGAAAATTCTCGTCCCCCTCAATGGCTCGGCGAAGGCCGAGAAAGCGATTCCCTACGCGGTGGAGTTGTGCCGGTTGAGCAACGGCCGTTTACTCTTCACCCAAATCGTCCCCTCCCCCGTCTCCCCCCCGCCCCGCTTTAGTATGGCCGAACCGGACGCCTGGCTCATCCGCCAGGCCCAGTTGAAAGAAGCGGCTGAAGCGTATTTGCAAGAAGTGGTCGGCCGGCCGGAACTGGCCGCCGCCAATCCTACCTACGTTATTGGCGTGGGGTTGGTCGGCGATACCCTGCTCTCGATCATCGAACGGGAGAAAATTGACACGGTAGTGATGACCACCCGCCGACGGCGTGGGGTAGCCCGTTGGTTCCTCGGCAGCACGGCCGATTTCCTGGTGCAGAATGCCCCGGTCCCGGTGTTGCTGGTGCGGAAGAAGAGCGGCTGACAAAACTTATCTAGCCGCTGAGAACGCAGAGAGCGCGGAGACTATACCAGAGAAAATCTCCGCGTCCCCCGCGCTCTCCGCGGTAAAAATCTTAGATATGTCAGTCAACTAACTGCGAAATCTGCGGATCAATCCAATCAGGCAGCAAAAAATGGTTTCAAGGCCGGATAAAGCTGGCGATAGCGGGCGTAAGGTTGCTCATACAGCGGCGCGTCTTCGCTGATTGCCGTTCGGCCAGTCACCCGAATCACTTGCTCACAAGCCTCTGGAACGGAAGCAAAAAACCCCAGACCAACGGCCGTTAACAACGCCGCCCCATAGGCCGCCCCTTCGGCCGTGTTGATCGTCGCCATTTCCGCTTGCAATACGTCGGCCAGGATTTGCCGCCAGAGCGGGCTGCGCGTGCCGCCGCCGGAGACGCGCACCTGGGCCACGTCGGCCAGGCCGGCCGCCTTCATCAGCTCGAAGCTGTCGCGCAGCCCAAAGGCGACACCTTCCAACACGGCGCGGGTCAGGTGCGCCCGCGTGTGGCGCACCGTCAGCCCGACGAACGCGCCCCGCGCCAACGGATCGGGGTGCGGGGTGCGCTCGCCGGTGAGGTAAGGGAGAAAGAGCAAACCGTCACTGCCGGGCGGCGCAGCGGCCGCTTCGGCAAGCAAAGTCTCGAAATCCACGCCAGGGGCGCAGGTGTCGCGGAACCAGCGCAAACTCCCGGCTGCCGACAACATGACGCCCATCAGATGCCATTTACCGGGGGCGGCGTGGCAGAAGGCGTGCAAACGGCCGTTTGGTTCCACAATCGGTTGGTCGCTGCTGGCAAAAACGACGCCGGACGTGCCCAGGCTGAGGGCGACGACGCCATCCACCACCGCGCCCGTGCCGACGGCGTTGGCCGCCTGGTCGCCGCCCCCGCCCACAACGGGGATTCCGGCGGGCAGACCGATGGATTGGGCAGCGGAGGGGGTGAGATAGCCGGTAACGGCCGTTCCCTCAAACGTCCGGGGCAGCCAGACCGGGTCAATTCCCAGCGCTGCCACCACATCCCCAGACCATTCCCGCTGTCTGATGTCAAACAACTGCGTGCCAGACGCCCCCGCTTTGTCGGTGGCATACTCGCCGGTCAGTTGCAGCCGGACATAATCTTTCGGCAAAAGGATGTGGGCGATACGGCTGTAGATCGCCGGTTCGTTGTTTTTCACCCAAAGAATTTTGGGAGCGGTGAAACCGGTCAGCGCGTCATTGCCGGTGGTGGCGATGAGCCGCTGCTTGCCGATGATCGCTCGCATTTCGTCGCATTCCGCGCCGGTGCGCTGATCATTCCACAAAATCGCCGGGCGCAGCGATTGCCCGTCGGCGTCCAGCAGCACCAATCCGTGCATTTGCCCGGTCAGGCCAATGCCTTTGACCGCATCCGGGGCGACGCCGGTTTCGGCCAACACCTGGCGAATGCTGCTAATGGTGGCCGTCCACCAGAGCGCAGGCTCCTGCTCGCTCCAGAGCGGGCGCGGCGTCTCATAGCCATATTCGGCTGAGGCGACGCCGACGACTTGCCCCTCAGCGTCCATCAATAAGGCTTTGGTGGCGGTGGTGGAACTATCTATGCCCAGAAAATAGGTCATGGTTCGGCCTCGTCAGGAAGAATTTAATACAAAGAAACAAAGCGACATAAGGGACAAAGGTTGGGTATTACCGCACACCGAGGAGCAGTTCCACAACCAGTTGGTCCAGCCGTTCATAGGGCTGGCCGCGCCGGCCGAGGGCGGCCCGGTCGAAGGTGTGGGCGCGTAAGGCGGCCGCTTTTTCCGCGCTGTACTGGCCCATGAAGGGAGTCAACGCGCCATCGTCCTGGTTGATTTCCGCCAGCAGCGCCTGGATTTCGCCGTCGGCGTTGAATTGGGCCGCTTTTTCTTTGAGAATGAGGTAGGTGCGGATACAGCCGCGGGCGAACGCCTTCACGTCTTCGTAATCGCTGGTGCGATAGGCGTGGGCGTCGAAGTGGCGGCTGCTATCGTAGCCGTTGTCTTCCAGCAGCTTCACCAGGAAGAAGGCGGATTTGAGGTTGACCGAGCCAAAACGGAAATCCTGATCGTAACGGCCGAATGCCTGATCGTTCAAATCAATGTGGAACAACTTGCCCGCTTCCATCGCCTGGGCGACGTGGTGGGTGAAGTTCAGCCCGGCCATCTGTTCATGGGCCACTTCCGGGTTGACACCGACCATCTCAGGATGATCCAGCGTTTCGATGAAGGCCAGCATGTTGCCGGTGGTGGCGTTGTAGATGTCGCCGCGCGGCTCGTTGGGCTTGGCTTCCAGGGCGAATTTCAGGTCATAGCCCTGATCGAGAACGTATTCGCAGAGGTAGTTCATCGCTTCGCGGCTGCGCTGAATGGCGGTGATGGGGTCTTTCCCGGCGTCGGTTTCCGTCCCTTCACGGCCGCCCCAGAAGACGTAGATTTTCGCGCCGAGTTCGACGCCGAGGTCAATGGCGTTCATCGTCTTTTGCAGGGCGTAGGCGCGAACGTGGCGGTCGTTGCTGGTGAAGGCGCCATCGCGGAAGGCGGGGTCGGTGAAGAGGTTGGTGGTCGCCATTGGCACGACCAGGCCGGTGTCGGCCAACGCTTGTTTGAAATCGCGGACGATCTGGTCGCGCTGCGCCGGACTGGCGTCAATGGGGACGAGGTCGTTGTCGTGGAAGTTGACACCCCAGGCGCCAACTTCGGCCAGTAGGTGGACGATTTCTACCGGGGAAAGGGCGTGGCGCACCGGTTCGCCGAAGGGATCGCGGCCGACGTTGCCGACGGTCCAGAGGCCAAAGGTGAATTTGTGTTCGGGTTTAGGGGTATACATGGGATGCTCCTGAATTGGGGAGATTGGGGACTGGAGATTGGAGATTAACCATCTCTAATCTCCAATCTCCAATTCGCCAATTTCCAGTCTCTTAACTGATTATGACCTGGCTGAAGAAGGTTTTGTGGTGGACAACGGCCGTTTCCCCCACCACCTCCAAATCAGCCTGCAAGGGCAAATGGGCGGACGAATTGCCAACCATCAGCCGCACTGTACCGGGTTCGACGATGAATTCCATCGCCTGATTATAGAAACCAAGCTGGCTGGCCGCCAGCGTGAAGGTGACTGTTTTGGTCTCGCCTGGGGCCAGATGCAGTCGTTTGAAGCCTTTCAGCTCTTGCACCGGGCGGGTGACGCTGGCGAATAAATCCTGGACGTACAACTGCACTACTTCGTCACCGGCGCGTGAGCCGACGTTGGTCACGTCGGCGCTGATCTGCACCGTCTCATCGGCCGCCAGCGTGGGCTGCGAGAGGCGCAAATTGGCAAATTGGAATTGGGTATAGCTGAGGCCGTAACCGAAGGGGTAAAGCGGCTTGTTGCTGGCGTCTACGTATTCCCCTTTCCAGTGAGAACGGCCGCCGGAAGGCTTGTGGTTGTGGTAGATGGGAACCTGCCCGACGTGGCGGGGGAAGGTGATGGGCAGCTTGCCGCCAGGGTTCACATCGCCAAAGATGATTTCGGCCAGCGCTTCCGCCCCTTCTTCGCCGGGCAGCCACGCTTCGATGATGGCCGGGACGTTCTCTTGCGCCCAATTGATGGTTAGGGGACGGCCGTTTAACAACACCAAAACCGTCGGCGTGCCGGTGGCCTGGATCGCCTGGAGCAGCTCGGTTTGTACGCCGGTCAGGTTCAGGTCTACCCGGTCGCGGGCTTCGCCGCAGGTGCAGGAATCGGTCAGGCCCGATTTGCCGCCCAGGAAGAGCAAGGCCACGTCCGATTTTTCGGCGGCGGCGACGGCGGCGGCAAAGCCGGAGGTGTCGTCGCCGGTCACTTTGCAGCCTTCGGCGTAATGGATGGCGGTATCGGGCGAGACGCGGGCTTGCAGCCCTTCCAGGACGGTGCGCATCGGCACGAACCCTTCCACAATGTCCACCCGGTCGGGGATGGGCATGTTGAAGACGTTTTGCTCGGCGGTCATCTCTTGCAACGATTCGGCGTGGCAAAGGTAGGCGTAATCGCCGATCATGTGGCGGATGGTGTGGGCGTTGGGGCCGATGACGGCGATGTTCGCCAGATCGGGGGCGATGGGCAGCAGATCGCCCTCGTTTTTGAGCAGGACGATAGATTTGCGGGCGATGTCGCGGGCTAGTTGGCGTTGTTCGGGGGTGTCGAAAACGGCCGTTACCGCCCCCTCGTCCACATACGGATTCTCAAACAGACCCAGCTTGAATTTCATCGTCAAATGGCGGGCGACGATCTTGTCCACCAGACATTCGTCAACCTCGCCCGCTTCCACCGCGCAAATTAGCGATTCGCCGTAATAGTCGGTGCTGGGCAGTTCTACGTCTATGCCCGCCTCCAGGGCGATCTCGGCCGCTCTGGCCCGGCTGTCAGTCAGCCGGTGGGTGCGCTCTATCTCGGCGATGGCGAAGTAGTCGGAGACGACCAGGCCGTCGAAGCCCCATTCGCCGCGCAAAATGTCGGTGAGCAGCTCTCTGGAGGCGGCGCAGGGCACGCCATCCAGTTCGTGGTAGGCGTTCATGAGGGATTGCAGGTTGGCTTCTTTAACGGCCGTTTCAAACGGCAGCATAAACACCTCGCGCAACTCACGCGGCGGGATGTGGGCCGGCGCCCAATTCATCCCCCCTTCCGGCAGGCCATACCCCACAAAATGTTTCGCCGTCGCCAAGACGCCAGCGTGGAAATCATCCCCTTGCAAACCGCGCACAAAATTGACCCCCATCTGCGATACCAGGTACGGGTCTTCGCCAAACGTCTCTTCCACCCGGCCCCAGCGCGGGTCGCGGGTGATGTCAATTACCGGCGACAAGCCCTGCTGCGCCCCGGCCGCCCGCATCTGCTGGCGCACCACCGTCGCCATCGCCTCGGCCAACTCCGGCTCCCAGGTACTCGCCACGCCGATAATCTGCGGAAAACAGGTGGCGTTGCGGGCCATATAGCCGCTGCAACATTCCTCATGGACGATGGCCGGGATGCCCAGGCGCGTCTCTTCCACTAAAAAGCGTTGAATCTGGTTCGCCACCCGCGCCCCATCTTCCGGTTTCAGGCTGCTGGCCCCAGCCACGCGGGTGATTTGTCCGATTCCGGCCGGCATCAAGTCGGCCGCTTTGACCGGGTCGAAGGCCATGTTGGTAAGCAGTTGAAATACCCAGGCGCTGCCCAATTGGGCCACTTTTTCCCTCAAAGTCATCTGCGCCAGAAGGTCTTGCACACGAACGGCTATCGGTTGCGACGGATCGCGGAAAATTGTCGAATGTGAAGTCAGTTGAGCCAGCATGTTTCTTTTCCTTGCTATTATTGAGAGCTTTCCCCTCGCATGGTTAAATAGCCGAACCCCACACAGCCAGGAACGGTGTTTAACTCTATGGTTGGTTAAACTGATCACAGGTGACAGAATGCGCCTGTTGAACAGAATAGTGGGGAATATAGACCTGACAAATTTTCCGACAGCAGAACCTGTCAGGTCTGAATGGTTATTCTTTGACAGACCCCATGGCAATGCCATTGATAATGTACTTGGAGAAAAAGGCGTAGATAATGATGACCGGTACAGCAGTAATGGCCAAGCCTAAATAGATGGCTCCATATTCAGTACGGTAAACGTCGCCACGCAGCGTTTGCACCAGCATCGGTAATGTGTATTTCTGAATAGAAGAAATCAGGATAAAGGGGTTGAAGAAATTGTTCCAGGAGGCAATAAAAGTAAAAATACCCAACGTGATCGCGCCAGGCATGGCGATTGGCATCATGATCCGGTGGAAGATACCTATTTCACTCGCGCCATCTACCCGGCCAGCATCAATCAGATCCTGAATGACCACAGACTCCAGATATTGCATGGCGAAAAAGACGCCAAACGCAGAAGCAATGGATGGCAAAATAAGTGAGGCATAATTGTCAACCAACCCCAGGCGCGACATATACTGGAAGAACCCAATAATAGAAAGTTGCATCGGGATCAGGACCAGCAACACAATAAACCCGGAGAAAAACCGCTTCCCTTTGAAATCGTAAACAACAATGGCATACGCCGTCAAAAAGGAGAAATACACCGAGAGAATCGTCGTAGAAACGCTGATATAGAGACTGTTGCTAAAACCTCTAAACAGATTCAGGCCCCTGTTTGCCAGGATATTGTAATTGACCAGCGCAAATTTGCTGGGCAAGAAACTAATCCCCTGTTGAATCTCTGTCGTGGATCGGGTGGCGTTGACGAGCAAAAGCCAAATAGGAAGGATCGTGATAACCAACAAGAGCGTGAGAAAGATATAGACGAAAAAACGAGACACTGCATTCTGGAGGCTGTAACTTTTTGTCATTATGATTCCCTCCTATCCCGATCTCCCAAGAAGTAGAAGATGCCAAGAGCGATAACTGTCGTCATAATAAACACCAACACCCCAACAGAGGCCGCCGAGCCAATATGGCCCCGGCTGCTGCTGAATTTCATATACATCAGCATGTTGTTGGTCAGAATTGAGCCGCCAGGCGCGCCGCGTCCGTCGGTTAGAAGGAAGGGGATGTCAAACATCTGCATCCCGCCCACCAGCGAGGTGACGAAGATGTAAATGAGAATGGGCTTTAACAGCGGGGCGGTGATCCGCCGGAACATTTGCCAGCCGCTCGCCCCATCCACCATCGCCGATTCATAGAGGGAAACGGAGATGGCGGTCATCCCGGCCATCACAATGATGATTGTCTGGCCAAACCACATCCACCACTGAATAAAGACGACCAGCCCGCGAGTGATGGTCGGGTTTTGCAGATAGTGGATTGCATCTGGTAACAAACCGGAGCGAACCATGAATTGATTGACCGGACCATAGAAGGAAAATAAGGTAAAAAATAGGGCAGCAACGGCGGCCGGCATCAGCAAATTGGGCAGGAAATAGATCGCCCGCCAGAGACCAATGGCCCGCAGCTTCAACCTTGTGCTGGTAAACCAGACAGACACCAGCATGGCGATACCGATTTGCGGGATAAAGTTAAAGATCCAAATTCGCCAGGTGTTTGTAACAGCCTTCATGAAGGTATCGTCGGCGAAGAGTCGCTCGAAGTTTTGTAACCCGATGAAGTTGGCTTCCCTGGACATCAAGGTTGTGTCGGTGAAACTGAGGTAGAGGGTGTAATAAACCGGGTAAAGGCCAAATATGAGGAACGCAATGACAAAGGGGGAGATAAAGATGTAGCCGTAATACTCCTTTTTCCACCGGGACCTGTGTGTCTTATGCCTTTCTAGAGATGTCGGTAATTCGCGAACGGTCATAATAATGCTTCCTCTCTGTCGCTAATATCCGTATTCGGTCCGTATTCGATATTTCGTAACTTGTCACCTCTGGTGAACGCCAACGGAAAACAATGGTCGGGCTTCGGGTAACGGATAGTAGATTTTTGGCCGTCGTTTCTAAAAATGGGTCAGCGCCTCTAGGGGCGCTGACCCATTTTAGCAAGTCAACGATGATTAAGGAATACGAAGGTCCGGGAATTCAATGCGAAGATTGCTTTTCCAAGAAGACCACAGGGCGTCCTCGTCAATTTCGCCATTCAGATAGAGCGCGACAGGGTCGCCCAGCGCGCGCTGAATCGCATCGTCGGAGCCGGTCATCAGTTCGGCGTTGACGGAGGGGGCGGCGGCGGCAAAGCCAGCATAAGAGTTTTGCCCGCCGAGGAAAGCGCTCATGGCAGAGTCATCGAAGGAGGGGATGATCTTCTCGACAACCACCTGGCTGGAGACGAAGTCGCCTGGCGCCTGTTGTTGATCGCCGGGGACGTTGGGGTCGCAGCCTTTCAGGTACTCATTGGTGTATACGCCAGTGGCCCAATTGGTGAGGTTTTCCTGATCCAAAGCGACGAAGCGGACGAAATCGGTCGCAATATCCATTTTACTGGTTCCATCAATAACACCAACCCAGGTGCCGCCCCATTGGTACGGCAAAGGCCCTTCGATAACGGCCCAGTCGCCGCTGGTGTCGCTAGAACCGTCGGCAGCCACCGCGTTCGGCGCTAAAACATAAGGCAGCCCCCAGGTGGGCAGGAAGTAGGAGAAGATTTTCTTGGGGTTACCGGCCGCGTCCACCAAAGTGTCGCTCATCCCGGCGAACCAACCCTCCTGCCATTGGGCAGCCTGAGCTTCATAGCCTTGATCGCGGAAGAGTTTGGCGATTCGCACGTATTCATTGACCATGGGGTCAACGACCAACGCGCCATCTACGATCCATGGTTGTGAGCGGTTGGCGAAGTAAGGGTTTTGGAAGTCGCCATTTGAGGCAACCATGTAGGTGTTGCCGTCAGATTTTTCTTTGATAATAGCGGCGGCTTCGGTGAATTTCTCCATGTCAGACAGCAATGCCTGGATTTCTGAGGGTTCATCTGTGCCAAAATATTCCAGGGCGAGGCTGCGGCGATAGAATAGGGCGCCGGGGGTAGCCTGGTAGGAGAAGGCTTTGGTCACGCCATCGTGCGAGCCGACTTCGACCACAAAGGGGTAGGTTTGGGCCGCTTCAGCTTCGGGCAGGAGAACTCCGAGGTCGGCCAGAAAATCGCTTTCGACGTATTCTTTCACGAAAGAGGCTTCCAAGGCGATGACGTCAGGGGCATCTCTGGTGCCGAGGGAGGCCAACAGCTTGGTTTGGTACTCGCCATTGGTCATGGGGATCATGGTATAGACGACGTCCACGTTGGGATTGACACATTCGTAGGCGACGGCCATGGTGTTGATTTCGTTGGTGAAGGACCAGACGTTCAGAACGGTTTTACTGGTGGCGACGGGGGCCGGTTCGGAAACGGCCGTTTCCCCCGAAGCGGCTTCGGCCGGCGCGCTAACAGCCGGTTGCTGATTGGTCGTGGGGGCCGTAGAGCCACCACAGGCCACCAGCGCCATACCAGCCACCATCATCAGAATTACGAGCAAATATAGGGATTTACGCATTTTAATTCTCCTCGCTTGAACTACATTGCAAACGTTTGCACAACACAATAAAAAAATGCCCTTCTTTATTACTGGAATATAACACTGGTTGATTAACTGAAGCACCTCCTTCTTGATCCGTGCCACCATTCCTGGCACAAAATAGCGAGAACGCCAACCACAAGAGACCTTTCAACGCAAAAATCATAAAACGCAGCTTTCTGCAAGCCTTGTCACAAAAATACCACTGCCTCTTGTGCAATAATGACAGATAATCGGCTTGTTTTTTGTGGGACAACGCTACTCTGTTGACTAAATACAACTCTATCTCTTATAATATCTTGCAAGCGTTTGCAAAAAATTATAGATTAATCATTTTCAATTGTCAAGACAGTGATTCTTCATCACAATAGATGCGATATGGCGCAAGAACATAACCACTCCAATAACGTCACCATTGTGGACGTAGCCCGTGAAGCGAACGTCTCGTACTCCACCGTTTCGCGGGTTGTGAACAATTTCCCCCACGTAAAGCCGGAAACCAGAGAGCGGGTTGAAGCGGCGATGGTCAAGCTGGGCTACGTGGCCAATCTTCAGGCGCGCAGCCTGGCGGGCGGGCGGTCTCAGGTTATTGGCATGTTAATTTATGAGTTGGATACGAGCTATCATGTGGAAATTGTGAAGGGGGTGGACGCTGAAATCGCCAATGCTAATTATGATCTGATGCTGTCTACGACGCATAAACGAAAGGGGAAAGAATCTTCTTACGTAACCCAACTGGCCCAGGGAATGGCCGATGGGTTGTTGCTTGTGTTGCCGCGTAACCTGGAGTTCTATAAGAAGGAGTTAGACCGCAGAGGGTTTCCCTACGTCCTGATCGATCACCCCGGCTTGGAGTGCGATGATTGCAGCGCTGTCTTGACGGCAAACTGGCAGGGGGCGTACAATGCAACCTGCTATCTGATTGAGTTGGGCCACAGACGTATCGGTTTTGTGACTGGGTTCATTGAGGTAGCCAGTGCTCAAGATCGCCTGGCCGGTTATCAGGCTGCTTTGCGAGATCATGGGCTGCTGGTTGATCCGGAGTTGATCTGTAAGGGTGATTTTCTGGAACCGAGTGGGTTTGAGGCAGGGCTTAAGTTTTTGCAGTTGGGCAAGCCGCCAACGGCCGTTTTCGCTTCCAGCGATATGTGTGCCTTTGGTGTCATGAAGGCTGTGCAAGAAGCGGGTTGCCGTGTGCCGGCAGACGTCTCGATCGTGGGTTTCGATGATATACCGGAAGCCTCGTACATGCGCCCCATGCTGACAACGGTCCGCCAGCCCCTGCGCAGCATGGGGCAAGTTGCCACCCGTATTCTGATAGAACGCATCGAAGACCCCACGTTGCCCACAAAACGGGTGGAATTCCCAACGGAACTGATTGTGCGTGAAAGCTGCCAATCGCCTGAGCAAAGCCGGTTCTTCTGAGTTTAGGCAGAGCGGAAATCATCCTTGTGATCCGCAGATTTCGCAGATTGACGCAGATTTTTACTCTGGGAACTTTGCGTCTTTGCGCAACCTTTTTTCGGCAGACTCAGCAATTGTCCCTTAACGATTGCTCACTCCCACTGACTGCCCCGTTGCTTTTTGAGCTGGCCGCGCTGCTTCTTTTCCGCCAGCCGTTTGTCCATGGCGGCGCGACTCGGTTTGGTGAGGCGGCGCGGTTTGCGCGGTTTGAGCGCTTCAGCCAGGATGTGCTGAAAACGGCCGGTGGCGATTTCCCGATTTTGTAACTGGCTGCGGCTTTCCTGCACGTGAATCTGCAGCACGCCTTCCTTATCTAGCCGGTTGGCCAGCCGCGCCAGCAAGCGCCCCCGGCTGGCCTCGTCTAGCGAAGGGGAATTGGCGACATCGAACAGCAGCGTCACCCGTGTAGCGGAACGGTTGGCGTGTTGGCCGCCCGGCCCGCTGCTAGTGGAAAAGCGAAAGCTTAATTCAGCCGCCGGGATGCGCACTGTATCGTTGATGAAGATCAGGTCGTCGTCTGCCATGCTGTAACAGTAATCTACACTTGCCCGGCGCGCAAGTGGGGACCAGGGACTGTAGATTGGAGATTAGAGATTGGAGATTGAACAGTCACCAATCTCCAATCTCTAATCTCTCCCGGATAAAGCTATTGACTCATCGGCACGTTCTCATTTTCTTCCTTGATGGGGTGGGGCTGGGCGAAGCGGACCCGGAGGTGAACCCGTTTGTCACGGCCGTTCTGCCCCATCTCACCACCCTCTTCGGCCCGGACTGGTATCTGGCCGGGGCTGGCCCACGCCAAAGCGCCCGCGCCAGCCTGATCCCCACCGACGCCAACCTGGGGCTGCCCGGCCGGCCGCAAAGCGCCACCGGCCAGGCGACTATCCTCACCGGCCGCAACGTGTCCTCTCTGATCGGGCAGCATTACGGTCCCAAACCGAATGAGGCCATCGCCGAGATTGTGCGGCAGGGGACGTTGTTTCAGGAAGTAACGGCCGTTGCTCAACAAGCCGCCCTCCTCACCCCGTACCCGGAGGAGTTTTTTGCGGCAGTGGAAAACGGCCGTCGCCTGCTCTCCACCGTCCCTCTGGCGGCCGTTAGCGCCGGGCTGCCTCTGCGCACCGCTGACGATTTGCGCCAGGGGCAGGCCGTCAGCCCAGACTTCACCGCCGCTGGTTGGCGCAGTCACCTGGGCTACCAGGACATGCCCTTACTGACGCTGACCGAAGCCGGAGCGCGGCTGGCCGAACTGGCCCAGTCCCACCCATTCAGCTTCTTCGAGCATTGGCCCAGCGACGTGCGCGGCCATCGCGGCCCGTTGGCCGAAGCCGCCGCCCATCTGGAGGCGATAGACGCGGTCATCGGCGGCCTGCTGAACGCCTGGGACGCCGAAAATGACCTGCTGATCATCACCAGCGACCACGGCAACATTGAGGACAAAAGCAGCCGGAGCCACACCCGCAACCCCGTGCCTACCATCCTGGTCGGCCGCGACCACGCCGTCTTATCCACCCAAATCCGCGATTTAACCGACATCGCCGCCGTCGTTCGCGCCGCTTTGGGCTTGCCGGTAAAATAGGGATTGGAGATTGGAGATTGGAATTCGCTCAATCTCCAATCTCTAATCTTTAATCTCCTACATGAATTCCTTACATTTGGAGCTAAAAGCATGATCACATCGGAACAATTTCGGGAAGCGCTGCGCCATTTTCCGGCAGGCGTCACTATCGTCACCATCAAAGCGCCGGGCCATGAGTCACCGCATGGGCTGACAGTCTCGGCGTTTGCTTCTCTGTCGCCAGAACCGCCTCTGGTGATGATCTCCATTGACCACCGGGCGCTGGCCCACACGCTGGTAAAGGAAGAGGGCGCGGTTTTTGCCATCAATATCCTGGCCCAGGACCAGATGGAGCTTTCCAACCGCTTCGCCTGGGTGAAGGATGAGGATCGCTTTGCGGTGGGGGAATGGGGAACGGCCGTTACCGGCGCCCCCATCCTCCAAGATGCCCTCGCCTGGCTCGATTGCACCATCCACGCCCGCCACGAAGCGGGAACCCACTGCATCTACCTGGGCCTGGTCCAGGCCAGCGCCACCCCCCGCGCCGAAGAATCACCCCTCATCTACTGGAATCGGGGCTATCGGCAATTGGTTGCTGGTAGCTGGTGACTGGTGGCTGGTGAGTCTTTGACCAACAACCAGCTACCAGCAACCAGCAACCAGCGCCTAATCGTTGCCTGAACGTCTATCGCCTCGCATCGGTGGCTTTGGTACACTTGGCCCATGATGACCGAGCGAAAGAAGTTTCCCCTCATCGCGGGGCTGATTGCCCTGCTGTTTGTGGTGGTCGCGGTGGCGGCAGGCTGGCGGCTGTTGAATGGCGACCGCAGCCTGCTGCGTAATGTCGCCTGGCAGTACACCCTCATCACCCCCAACGCCGATGGCGACACCGACGTTTCCCGCATCCAATACGAGCTTTCCCGCAACGCGACCGTCTCGATTTTTCTGGAGAATGAGGCGGGCGAACGGTTTTATTTCCGCCAGGAGAAGGAGCGCGGCGCCGGCCGTTATGAGGTTCTCTTTAGCGGGGTAGTGGATGGATATAGTCTGCCCGGCGAGCAGATTGAAGGGGAGATATTGGCGCGGGTGCTGCAAAACGGCCGTTACACCTGGACCATCGAAGCGACCGACGCCAACAACGTCACCGAACGCGCCCAGGGCGAGATCACCATCGCTGACGCTGATACCGCTCTCCCGGAATTACGCAACTTTACCCTGGACCGCACCCTCTTCACCCCCAACCGCGACGGCATAGACGACCGGGTTCAGGCGCAGTTCTACCAGACCAAGCAGGCCAACGTGCGCGTCTTTTTACTGCTGCCCGATGGCAACGAAATCCCCATCTCCGAATTGGAGCGCGACATCCCGACCGGCGCGCCTGGCCGCCACGTCTATGATTATGAAGGGGGTGTGGACAATGGGGCAACACCCCCGCCAGACGGCACCTACCCCATCGTCGCCATTGCCGAAGACGCCCTGGGGCAGCGGGTTCGGGTGGAGAACGAGATCACCATCGCCTTCGGCGGCGTGCCCCGCGCCGATATTTTCGCGCCGCCGACGGGGAATACACTGCAATTCAGCGCAACGGCCGTTGCCCTCTGCGACACCCTCTACTTCACCATGACGGTGGAAAATTACGGCAACACCCCCATTCGCACCACCGGCCCGGAACCGGGCACAGTCTACGACTCCACCTGGAACTACAACACCCTGGGCTGGCACACCGAATCGGGCGCCTTCCGCGCCGCCATCGGCTACGAAAACGAACTGAGCAACTACCCCTTCCGCTGGGCGCTCGGCAGCCGCGACCAGCTAGAGCGCATCGGCGACCACTATTACCTGATGCCCGGCCAACGCGCCCTCGTCACAGGCGGCATTCGCCTGGTAGACGTGTTCGGCGACCGCAACCCGCAGCCCGTTTGGGCCGGCCTCATCCACGAAGACGTGGAGATCACCGAATTCAACAACCGGGTAGACCCCCAGGCCATCCTGGTAGACCTCCCCGACCAAGCCAACCGACCAGAATGCGAACCGCGCGAAATTCCGGTGAGGATAAGAGACTAGAGACTGGAGATTGCCCAGTAGACATTATTGGGATCAATTTTATGTCAAAATATCAATCCGCAGATTCACGCAGATTGAGCAGAAAAAATCTGTGGAATCTGCGTGAATC
>CAYONK010000027.1:0-14846 GCA_964405285.1 uncultured Ardenticatenaceae bacterium | reverse complement strand
AACGCAAAATTTTCTCCAAGAACCTCCTGAAAAAATGAATTGATTTGTGTCCAGGTTAGGCCCTATGATTTGGGGCATAACCGTCTCGTTGGTTCTCTGGGATTTTGCAGGATTGTTCGTAAAACGGAAAGCCAAACTTGGTTATGTTTTGCGTTTTACCTATCTCAGATTTCCCAAAGACCCGCTTTGTTTTGCCCTGAAAAAGGAAAGGAGAACCGAATCCAATGAAAAAACTCAGTTTACTCATCGTTGTTTTGTTGTTTACATTTACGCTTATGGGCTGTAACGCCAGCACAAACGAACCGGCCAACACCCAAAGCAATGACGCTCAAACTGCCAAAACCATGTCCGACCTGGTTGTGGGGTATGCCCAGATTGGCGCTGAAAGCGAATGGCGTACGGCCAACACCGCCTCCATTCAAGAAACGGCCAAACAGTTGGGCGTTGACCTGCGTTTCTCTGATGCTCAACAAAAACAAGAAAATCAACTCGCGGCCATTCGTTCCTATATCGCGGCTGGGGTGGATGTGATTGGTTTCTCGCCCGTTGTTGAAACCGGTTGGGAAACTGTTTTGCAGGAAGCGAAAGACGCTGGTATTCCCGTTATTATGGTTGACCGCCGCGCTGACGTGCCTCGTGAACTGTATGCCACTTACCTGGGGTCTGACTTTGTGGAAGAAGGGCGTAAAGCGGGTAACGAAATGAACCGGCTGCTGCCAGATGGTGGCAAAATTGTGGAGTTGGTTGGCACGGTGGGTTCGGCTCCGGCCAATGATCGTTACGCTGGCTTCCGGGAAACGCTTAACAGCAACGTTGAAATCATTGCTTCGCAGTCTGGAGACTTCACTCGCGCTAAAGGCAAGGAAGTGATGGAAGCCTTTTTGAAGAACTATGGCAATGAGATTATCGGGCTTTATGCGCATAACGATGACATGGCAATTGGAGCCATTCAGGCGATTGAAGAATATGGCCTGAAACCGGGCGTTGACATCAAGATCGTCTCCATTGACGCGGTGCGTGGCGCTTTTGAGGCCATGATTGCTGGTAAGTTGAATGTGACGGTGGAATGCAACCCGCTGCTTGGCCCGCAATTCTATGACCTGGCGCTCCGGGCGGTGAATGGCGAACAACTGCCTGATTGGGTTCCTTCTGAAGAAAGCGTTTACTATCCTGACAATGCGGCCGAACTGTTGCCGGATCGGAAGTATTAGGATTCAACCGAGATTTGGGGATTGGAGATTAGAGATTAAAAACACCTCTCAATCTCCAATCCCCAATCTCCAACCTCTAACCTCTAACCTCTAATCTCTAATCTCAGGTAAATCTTATGCCCATAGAACCAAACACTCCGCTCCTGGTGATGCAAGGTATCTACAAGGCTTTTCCTGGTGTGCAGGCGCTGGAAAATGTGGATTTTGCGTTGAAAGCGGGCGAAATCCATGCGTTGGTGGGTGAAAACGGGGCTGGGAAATCTACGCTCATCAAGATTATCACCGGTGTGGAGCGGCCTGATAACGGCCGTATCACTCTTTTGGGTCAACCCATTCAAGCGAAGTCACCGCAACACGCGCAAATGCTGGGTATCAGCACTGTTTACCAGGAAATTAACTTGTGTGACAACCTGTCGGTTGCCGAAAACATCTTGATCGGCCGTGAGCCGCGTAAATTTGGCCGTATTGATCGGCGGGCGATGCAAAAACGGGCGCGCGAAATTCTGGCGCGGCTGGATGTGGACATTGATGTTGCCAGAGATTTGGGCGATTATTCGATTGCCGTTAAGCAGATGGCGGCCATCGCTCGGGCATTGGACATTTCCTCCGCCAAAATTCTCATTCTGGACGAGCCTACTTCTAGCCTGGACACGCATGAAACGGAAAACCTTTTCCGGGTTTTGCGTAAGTTGAGAGAGGAAGGGTTGGGCATTATTTTTATCACCCATTTTCTCAAGCAAATTTATGAGGTGACTGACCGGATAACGATCTTGCGTAATGGGAAGCTAGTGGGGACGCATGAAACGGCCGTTTTACCCCGTCTAGAACTCATTGCCCTGATGCTCGGTCGCACGGTCGGCGATTTTAATGATATGGCTCAAATCAAGCTGATGAGCGGCCAGCATGAGCAGGAAGAGCCGATCTTGCAGGCGACGGGATATGGGCGCAGAGGTTCCATCCATCCCTTCGATTTAGAGTTGCACAAGGGAGAAGTGTTAGGGCTGGCCGGGCTGCTGGGTTCTGGCCGCACGGAAGCGGTCCAATTGCTCTTTGGCGTAGACAAACCAGACAGCGGATCTCTGACGTATAACGGCCGTGTGGTACACAAGTCTTCCCCGGCGGAATCTATCGCCAGAGGGGTTGCCTTTTGCCCCGAAGACCGCAAGGCCGACGGCATCATAGAGGACTTGACCATCCGCGAAAACATCATCCTGGCCCTACAGTCCAATCGCGGCTGGTTTAAGCGTCTCAGCCGGCAGCAACAACAAGAGCTGGCCGACAAATTTATCAAGATACTCAACATCAGCACCCCTTCGGCCGAGCAATCTGTTAAAAACCTCAGTGGCGGTAACCAGCAAAAGGTCATTTTGGCGCGCTGGTTGGCGACCAATCCCCAGGTTTTGATCCTGGATGAACCGACGCGCGGCATTGACATTGGCGCCAAGGCGGAAATCCAGAAACTGGTGTTGGAGCTGGCCGAAGAGGGTAAGGCGTGTGTCTTCATCTCTTCTGAATTAGAAGAGGTGCTGCGCACCAGTCACCGCATCGCCGTCTTGCGTGACCAGCAGAAAGTGGCGGAGTTTTCCGGGGAGATTGACGAGCAGACGATCATGCAAGCAATGGCAGGGGGAGGCGCAACATGACTCATTCAGGACTTTCCTGGCACCGGCTACGCGACAGCCAATTGTTCTGGCCTTTGCTGGCCCTGGCTTTGATCTTGCTCTTTAATCTGCTTTTCACGCCTGGCTTCTTCAATATCGAGATCAAAGACGGCCGTCTCTCCGGTTTTCTTATTGATATTCTTAATCGTGGTTCGATTTTAATGCTGCTGGCGATTGGCATGACGATGGTCATTGCCACAGGCGGCGTAGACCTGTCGGTAGGGGCGGTAGTCGCTATCTCCGCCGCGACCGCCACGGTTCTCATCAATCCGGCGCTGGCGCAGCAGTTGATTAGCTCCGAAGAACTCATCAAGGACGTCACTTACACTCCTTTGTGGTTGTGTATTCTGGCGGCGCTGCTGGTCTCTACTGCCTGCGGTTTTTGGAATGGCCTGCTCATTTCCAGAGGTAAAATCCAGCCCATGGTAGCGACGTTGGTGCTGATGGTAGCCGGCCGGGGCATCGCCCAACTGATCACCAACGGCCAGATCATCACCGTTTATTACAGCCGCTACTATTTTATTGGCAACGGCTATGTGCTGGGACTGCCCGTTCCGCTTTTTATTGCGGCTTTTGTCTTTTTGCTCACCTGGCTGTTGGCGCGGCGGACGGCGT
The DNA here is from genome assembly GCA_964405285.1 of uncultured Ardenticatenaceae bacterium. GTDB lineage: Bacteria > Chloroflexota > Anaerolineae > Promineifilales > Promineifilaceae > Leptovillus. The sequence continues at coordinate 11,359 of CAYONK010000027.1, read as the reverse complement.
TTGGGATGTTTGTCGAATCTGTGGGCATCAACGCCCGGTCTAGCTACCTCAGTGGCATTAGCGAAAAGAACATCAAACTGATTGTGTACACCATTTGCGGCTTTTGCGCTGGTGTGGCCGGGTTGATCTACAGTTCCAACGTGAAGAGCGCCGACGCTAACAACGCCGGGCTAAACCTGGAGCTAGACGCTATTCTGGCGGTGGTGATTGGCGGCACATTGATGACGGGCGGCCGTTTTTCTTTGTTGGCTAGTGTGATTGGGGCGTTGGTCATTCAAAGCACCACCACCACCATGTATGCGATGGGCGTTCCGGCTATGGCTGCCTCGGCTATCAAAGCGCTAGTTGTGTTGATTGTCATCTTGCTTTATTCTGACCAGACCAAGCTGGTGTTGGGGCGTTTATTTGAGCGTAAAGGAGTCCGGTCAACATGAACCGTTTAAAAATTGATCGGAAATTTATGCCGCTGCTGGCGACCGTTGGAGTGTTTGTGGCCCTATATCTGTATGGTTATCTCCTATACAAGGGGATGCGCCAGCCGCAAGCATTTTTGAATCTCTTTATTAACAATGCCTTTTTACTCATTACCTCCATTGGCATGACGTTTGTGATCTTGTCCAAAGGGATAGATCTCTCGGTGGGGGCGGTCATTGCGTTGACCTCGGTGGCCTCGGCGGCGCTGCTGGAGAAGGTAGGACTAAGCCCGTTTGTGGTCATCCCACTTATGCTGCTCATGGGAACATTGTTGGGAGCGACGATGGGCACGATTATCCACGTGTTCAAGGTCCAGCCCTTTATTGTGACGTTGGCCGGTATGTTTTTTGCCAGGGGGATGTGTTTTTTCATCAGTCTGGAGGCTATTCCCATCCGGCACCCGCTATATCGGGCGATGGCCCTTTACCGGCTATCCATTCCCGGCATGGAGCGGGCCTTTATTAGCCTGGGGGCGCTCATTGCGCTGATTGTTTTGGCGGTGGGGATATACGTAGCCCATTTTACGCGCTACGGCCGTTCTGTCTATGCCATTGGGGGCAGCGAACAATCGGCGCTGTTGATGGGTTTGCCGGTCGGACGGATCAAAATTTCCGTCTACGCGCTGAATGGCTTTTGTTCGGCGCTGGCGGGTATTGTCTTCAGCATTTCGCTGCTTTCCGGGCACGGGTTGTATGCCACTAACGTGGAATTAGATGCCATTGCTTCGGTGGTGATCGGCGGCACGCTGCTTACTGGGGGGCAGGGGTATGTTTTTGGTACGCTCTTTGGTGTGTTGGTTACCGGGTTGATTCAGATGCTCATTCAGTTTAACGGCAACCTGAGTTCCTGGTGGACGCGCATCGCTGTTGGCGCGCTGACCCTGATTTTCATTGGTGTGCAAAGCCTCTTTACCAGAGAACGGCAGCGCCATCTGACCACCAAACCGCCAGGCGCAGACCAGATCAGCCAGACAAGACAAGAGTCCTTGACGGCTGATGCCATCTGACTCGACCGTCAGAATCACCCTAAAGATACGAAGAACACGGAGGTTAGACCTGTCTGACCTCCGTGTTTTGTGTGTGGTCGCCTCTGGTTTTTTGGTTACAGGTTACAGATGGCTTTTACCAGAGCAGCTTGTAACTTGTAATTTGCCACTGCGAGAATCTGTGCCCCATCATGAGTATGCTGAACTTTCACGAATGATGAGTCTTGGTTGTAGGATAGCGGGTGAGGCAGGTTGCTCATTGTGTATCAGCGTCAACAGCTGTTTGACACCCTGACAGCCCATTTCGGCAATGTCCTGCCGGATGGTGCTAAGCGCCGGACTGAAATAGGGCGCTTCGGGAATGTCGTCGAAGCCAATAACAGCCAGGTCTTGCGGAATTTGCCGCCCCATTTGTTGCGCCACCTTCATCGCGCCCAGGGCCATCTGATCGTTGCAGACGAAAACAGCATCCATCTCTGGATGCCATTCCAGGAGCATCTGGATCGAGCGTTCGCCGCTGCTGGGGGTCCAGTCGCCGTTGGTGATGTAGCTTTCATCTACGAAACGGCCGTTTGCCGCCAACGCCTCTCGCCACCCTAACTCTCGCTGCCGCGCTTCCCACCATTCCATCGGGCCGGTGATAATGCCGATATTTTGCCGCCCCTGATCGATCAGGTGCTGCGTGGCGATGTGACCACCGAGCTTGTTGTCAATAACGGCCGTTATCAAATTCGGTCGCGGCTGGACATTCAAAAACACAATCGGGATCGAAATATGGTGCAACGCCTGTTGTATCCAGTCGCGATTCTGCCCAATTTCCGGCACGGCCCACAAAATCCCGTCCACGTGGTAAGACAGGATGTCCTGCAAAATTTTCTCCGCGTCATACGCCTCAGCATTTTCCAGAATTTTGAGCATCAGGGAATAGCCTTGCTTCACGGCTGCCTCTTGAACACCTTCAAGCAGCAGAGAAGGCCCATACAACCTAAGCCCAAAACTGACCACGCCAAGTGTATAACTTTGCCCTTGAATAAGGCTACGGGCTAATTTACTCGGCTGATACCCCAGTTTTTCAATGATCGCCTGAACATGTTCACGAGTATCAGAGGCGACGTCGGGATGAGCATTCGCCACCCGCGAGACCGTTTGAGTGGACACGCCTGCTGCTTCGGCAACGTCTCGAATGGTAATGCGTTTACGGCTCATAATTTATCCTTGAAGGAGTAGGGGTCTCGATCAGAAAGCAAAACTGTTATCGTTAACGGTACAAGTATAACACGACTGAGAATTGGTGTCAATTCGTCACGAAAGCGACGAAAAATGGCGACAATCGGCGAGCGGCTTGCTGCTCGCGACGCGAAACATAGGCAAAATGCACGAAAAAGTACGGTAAAAAGGCTTGACTTTGCCCAAATCGCATGTTATATTGTTAACGTTCCCGATAACGTTAACAAACGGAACTTCACGCAGATAATGCAGGGATATTTGACAGCCGCCCGGCAGGCGGTTAGGGATGCTTTGTGGAATAGCGAGGAGAGTTCTATGGAATGATTAGCGCAGGTGGTGTGGTTCGAGACGTCCGCCAGGTTTGTTGGGCAACGGCCGTTTCCCTTCTTGCCTGCGCGAGCAAATCACAAAAGCTCACGGCAATACTGCCAAAATTTCAACCCTCACATAACAAAAAAGGAAGAGAGAAATGAAAAACACAAAACTGTTTCTAATGTTAGTCGTCCTTTTGACCGCTCTGGTTTTAAGTGCCTGCGGCGGATCAACAACAGAAAGCGCTCCTGCCGCCGCACCAGAGAGCAGCAGCGCGTCAAGCAGCGCCCCCACCGCCCCGGCCGCAGAAACAGCCAGCGAAACCAGCCCCGTTTCAGAAAGCAAACTGATCGGCATCTCCATGCCCACCAAATCTTCCCAACGTTGGATTGACGATGGCAACAACATGGTCAAATTTTTCGAGGAAATGGGTTACAAAACCGACCTGCAATACGCGGAAGACGACATCCCCAACCAGTTGGCCCAGATCGAGAACATGATCACCAAAGGCGTGGACGTCCTCGTGATCGCCGCCATTGATGGCACAACCCTGTCAAACGCCTTGCAGCAAGCCGCCGACCAGGGCATCCTGGTCATCGCCTATGATCGCCTCATTCGGGACAGCGCCAACGTGGATTACTACTCAACCTTCGACAACTTCCAGGTTGGTGTCATCCAGGGCAGCTACATCGTAAAAGCTCTCGGTCTGGAAGAGGGCAATGGTCCTTTCAACATCGAACTCTTTGGTGGCTCACCCGACGACAACAACGCCTACTTCTTCTACGATGGCGCTATGTCCGTGCTGCAACCCTACCTGGACAATGGCCAACTGGTCATTCAGAGTGGGCAGCAAGGTATGGCTGTCGTCTCCACCCTGCGCTGGGATGGCGCAACCGCCCAGGCTCGCATGGACAACCTGCTCAGCGCCTTCTACACCGACAAAAAAGTTGACGCCGTATTATCCCCCTATGATGGCCTCAGCATCGGCATTATCTCCTCGCTGAAAGGCGTAGGCTACGGCACAGGCAACCTGCCCATGCCCGTCGTCACCGGCCAGGATGCGGAAATCCCCTCCATCAAATCCATCATCTCCGGTGAACAAACCCAGACCGTTTTCAAGGACACCCGTGAACTGGCGCGTATCACCGTAGAGATGGTTCACGCCGCCCTCAGCGGCCTGGAAGTGCCAATCAACGACACCGAAACCTACGAGAACGGCGTCAAAATAGTGCCTTCTTTCCTTCTGGTTCCCATTGACGTAGACGTCAACAATTGGCGAGAAGTTTTGGTTGACAGCGGTTACTACACTGCCGGTCAATTTGAATAAGACACCAATCGCATAAAGTTCTAAATACCAGGAGACAGTCACTCAACGGGTGACTGTCTCCTGGATAAATGCTAAACCGGGCACAAGCAAGTAAAGGAACCACGACAATGTCTGACGTAATCTTGGAAATGCGGAACATCACCAAGACCTTTCCTGGGGTAAAAGCGCTGGACAACGTCAATTTCAGCGTTCAGCAAGGAGAAATACACGCGCTGGTTGGCGAGAACGGCGCCGGCAAGTCTACCCTGATGAAAGTCTTAAGCGGCGTTTATCCGCACGGAACATACGCCGGTGACATCTATTTTCAAGGTGAAAAATGCCTGTTCAGAGACATCAGCCAGAGCGAGAAAATGGGCATTGTCGTCATCCACCAGGAATTGGCGTTGATCCCCTTCCTCTCTATCGCCGAAAACATCTTCCTCGGAAACGAGCAGGCCAAACGGGGCATTGTCAACTGGAACCAAACCATCTCTAAAACGCAAGCGCTCATGCAAAAAGTGGGCTTGCACGAATCCCCCAATACCCTGGTCACTGATTTAGGTGTTGGCAAACAACAGCTAGTAGAAATCGCCAAAGCGCTGTCCAAAGAAGTAAAACTGCTGATTTTAGACGAGCCAACCGCCAGCCTGAACGAGACCGACAGCGAAGCCTTGCTTGAACTGCTTCTCCAATTTAAGCAGCGAGGCATGACCTCCATTCTTATTTCTCATAAGTTAAACGAAGTAAAAAAAGTGGCCGATTCGATCACCATCTTGCGTGATGGAGCGACGATTGAAACGTTAGACAGCCGCAAAGACCCGGTGACAGAAGACCGGATCATTCGCGGCATGGTTGGTCGAGACTTAACCCACCGCTATCCCCCACGCAGCGCGGAAATTGGGGAGATCATTTTCGAAGTCAAGAATTGGCAGGTTTACCACCCCATTCACCCGGAGCGTAAAGTGATCAACGATGTTAACCTTCACGTTCGCCAGGGTGAAGTGGTGGGCATCGCCGGGTTGATGGGTTCCGGCCGGACGGAATTGGCGATGAGCGTGTTCGGTAAGGCCTATGGCAAGAACATCAGTGGCGCGGTATGCAAACGTGGGCAGCAGATTGACACAAGTTCAGTCTACAAAGCCATTGCCAATGGTCTGGCCTATGCCACCGAAGATCGCAAAAATTATGGGCTGGTTCTCATTCAGCCCATCAAAAACAACGTGACTTTGGCGAATTTAGAGGCCGTTTCCGGTCGCACCGGCGTGATCAACGAACCTAAAGAGATGGTTGTCGCCAAAGAGTATCGCACCACGTTGAGCATCAAATCATCCAGTATTTTGCAAGAGGCGGTCAATCTATCGGGCGGCAACCAACAAAAGGTGGTCTTGAGCAAGTGGCTCTTCTCTAACCCGGATATTTTAATCCTCGATGAGCCAACTCGCGGCATTGACGTGGGGGCCAAGTATGAAATCTATACGATTATTAATCGCCTGGCTGAAGAAGGGAAAGGGATTGTTGTGATCTCTTCTGAGCTGCCGGAAATTTTGGGTATTTGTGATCGGATTTATGTGATGAACGAAGGCCGGATTGTTGGCGAAATGCCGGTAGCAGAAGCATCTCAGGAAAAGATTATGGCCTGCATTATGCAGCAGGGAGAGGTAGCACAACCATGACGACAGGCACGACAGCTGCGCAGGAGAATACTACTGCAAACTCTATTCTAGCGCTCTTTAAAAACAACATCCGCCAGTACAGCATGTTGATCGCTTTGGTCTCTATCATGGCGTTCTTCCAGGTAGTGACGAATGGCACCTTGATGAGGCCGGTCAACCTCACTAACTTGATTTTGCAGAACAGCTACATCGTGATTATGGCTATTGGGATGCTGCTGGTGATTGTGGCCGGGCACATTGATCTGTCTGTGGGGTCGGTGGCTGCTTTTGTAGGCGCGGTAGCGGCCGTGCTGATGGTCAACTACAACGTTAACTTCATTTTGGTGATCATTATCGGTCTGGTGTTGGGTGGTCTGATCGGAGCAGTGCAGGGTTTTTGGATTGCCTATCAACGAGTTCCTGCTTTTATTGCTACGTTGGCGGGGATGCTTGTGTTTCGTGGGTTAACGCTGGCGATGTTACAGGGGCGTTCGGTTGGCCCATTCCCTATAGGATTCCAACGGCTAAGTTCTGGTTTTTTGCCGGACGTATTTGCCAATGAGTCTTTGCATATTACCTCGCTGATGATTGCGTCGGCCGTTGCGCTGATCATTATCTATATGGATTGGCGCGGCCGTCGGAATCGGGTGAAGTACGGCTTTGAGGTCTCTCCGTTTGCCCTGTTTGTGGTAAAGAATGCGCTGATCACGGCCGCCATCCTCTACATGAGCTACCTGATGGCTTCTTACAGAGGGCTGCCTAACGTGTTGGTCGTGCTGTTTATTCTCATTGTCGCTTATGCTTTTTTCACCAATCGGACTGTGCCCGGCCGGCGTATTTACGCGATGGGCGGCAACATGAAAGCGGCCGCTTTGTCCGGAGTTAATACCAAGCGATTGACCTTTCTGACGTTTGTCAATATGGGCATGTTGGCCGCTTTAGGCGGGTTGATCATCGCCGCTCGTTTGAATGTGGCTACGCCAAAAGCGGGTACGGGCATTGAGTTGGACGTGATCGCGGCCGCTTTTATCGGTGGCGCTTCGGCGACCGGCGGGATTGGCACGGTGATCGGCGCGGTGATTGGCGCGTTGGTCATGGGCGTGATGAACAATGGCATGTCTATCGTTGGCATCGGCATTGACTGGCAGCAGGCAATCAAGGGCATGGTGTTGCTGTTGGCTGTCTGGTTTGACGTGCGCAACCGAATGAAATCATAAGCGCAGCCAAAAACCGCTGTTGAATAATCCAAACATCAGGCAGCATCAATCATTCACTACCTTTGCAGTTCTTGAAAAATCAACTGATTAGGGCGCAGGTTCACGCTGAAAACGCAGATTTGATGAACATAACATTGAAAATCAGCGTCAATCTGCGTTAATCAGCGTCCCAAATCAAAAAGTGCAAACATAGTGAATCATTGTGTCGCTGCTCTATAGACTGCCTGATAGATGATTGTAAGGAAGGGGTGATGCTAGAAAAATTACGCCAGCTCGTGTGCGACTTGCACGCAGAACTACCCAAGAATAATCTGGTTGCCTGGACAAGCGGCAACATCAGCGCCCGCGACCCGGAAACGAACTTGATCGTTATTAAGCCCAGCGGAATCAAGTTCTCTGACCTGACGCCGGAGAATATGGTGGTGGTGGATGTAAACGGCCGTTCCCCCGAAACCGCCCACAAACCCTCATCCGACACCGCCTCCCACTGCTACATTTACCGCCACATGCCAGAAGTGAACGGCATCGTCCACACCCACTCGCGCTACGCCACCGCCTTTGCCACCCACGGCCGTTCCATCCCCTGCATCACCACCGCCATGGGCGACGAATTCGGTGGGGACATTCCCTGCGGTGGCTTCGCCCTCATCGGCGGCGAAGAGATTGGGCAGATCGTGGTAGAGACCCTGCGCCACAGCCACAGCCCGGCCTGCCTGCTGCAAAGCCACGGCGTCTTTACCATTGGCCCAACGGCCGAAGCAGCGGTGAAAGCGGCCGTGATGACCGAAGACAACGCAGCCATTGCCTGGGCTTCCCTGGCTTTAGGTAATCCATTAACCATTGCACCGGCTGATATTGATAAGCTATATGACCGTTACCAAAATGTGTACGGCCAGTAAGAAGGGGAGATAAACATGAATCGCAACGGCATCCAAAAAGCAATTGAAAGTGGTCAGACCGTTCTTGGCATTGAGCTTGGCTCAACGCGCATCAAAGCCGCCCTGATCGGCGCCGATCATGCGCCGATTGCCTCTGGCAGCCACGAATGGGAAAACCGGTATGAGAACGGCATCTGGACCTACAGCCTCGACGATATTTGGACCGGTTTGCAAAAGAGCTATCGTGATCTCTACAACGAAGTTCTAGATAAATACGGTGTCCCGCTCCAGACCATTGGGGCCATCGGCTTCAGCGCCATGATGCATGGCTATATGGCCTTTGATCAGGCTGGGGAGCTGTTAGCTCCGTTTCGTACCTGGCGCAACACCATCACCGGCCCGGCATCCGCAGAACTCACCGAACTCTTCCAATTTAACATTCCCCAGCGTTGGAGCATTGCCCACCTCTATCAGGCAATCCTGAACAAAGAATCCCACGTCAAAGACATCAGCTATCTGACCACCCTGGCCGGTTACGTTCATTGGCAACTGACAGGGCAAAAGGTGTTGGGGGTTGGCGAAGCATCGGGCATGTTCCCCATTGATAGCCAGACCAACGACTACGATACCCATAAGATTGATCTATTCAACCAACGGATCGCCGCAGAAAACCTCCCCTGGAAACTCCGGGACATCCTGCCCAAAGTTCTCGTCGCCGGGGATGCGGCCGGCGCGCTGACCGAAGCCGGGGCAAAGCTGCTTGATCCGACGGGGCAACTGCAAGCGGGCATTCCGCTCTGCCCGCCCGAAGGGGACGCGGGCACAGGCATGGTCGCTACCAACAGCGTCGCTGAACGCACGAGCAACGTTTCCGCCGGGACATCCGTCTTCGCCATGATTGTTTTGGAAAAGGCACTGTCGCAACTGTATCCTGAGATTGACATGGTGACGACGCCCACCGGCAAACCGGTGGCGATGGTCCACAGCAACAATTGCACTTCCGATCTCAATGCCTGGGTGGAGCTATTCCAAGAATTTACCCAGGCGCTCGGTGTGGAGGTCAACCAATCCCGGCTGTTTGAAATGCTGTATCAACAGGCGCTGATGGGCGATGCGGAAGGTGGCGGATTGTTGGCCTACAATTATGTGTCCGGCGAACACATCACCCATTTGGAGGAGGGACGGCCGTTATTCGTCCGCACCCCTGATAGCCGTTTCACCCTGGCGAACTTCATGCGCGTGCATCTGTTCTCGTCGCTTGGGGCCTTGAAGATCGGGCTGGACATCTTGTTCGAGCAGGAGCAAGTGCAGATAGACCAGGTACTCGGTCACGGCGGCTTTTTCAAAACCAAAGAGGTTGGGCAAAAGATGATGGCGGCGGCGATGAACGTGCCCGTTTCGGTGATGGAGACTGCGGGTGAAGGGGGCGCCTGGGGGATTGCCTTGCTGGCCGCCTACATGCTCTACAAAACAGAGGATGAACCGCTGGAAGCCTATCTCTCCAATAAAGTTTTTGCCGGAGAAAATGGCGCGACGACAGCCCCCGATCCGGTGGATGTGGCCGGTTTTGCGGTCTTTATGGAACGCTACAAGAAAGGGCTGGTGATCGAACGAACGGCCGTTACCGCCCTACACTCATAACCAATGGCGAGGACGACAGACTCGCAAACAAAGGAAATCAACCCATGAACACAGACATTTTTACCCCACTAGAGGTCTGGTTTGTTATCGGCAGCCAGCATCTATACGGACCGGAAGCGCTGGAGCAGGTGGCGGAAAACGGCCGTTTCATCGCCGACGCCCTCGCCAAATGCCCCAAACTACCTCTCAAAGTCGTTTTCAAACCCATCGTCACCACCCCGGAAGAGGTTTACAACGTCTGCCAGGCCGCCAACACCGCGGCAAACTGCACCGGCCTCATCTTTTGGATGCACACCTTTTCCCCGGCCAAAATGTGGATCGCCGGGCTGCAAGCATTGCAAAAACCCTTCGCCCAACTGCACACCCAGTTCAACGCCGAAATCCCCTGGGCGACCATTGACATGGATTTCATGAACCTGAACCAAACCGCCCACGGCGGGCGCGAATTTGGCTTCATGGGGGCGCGGCTGCGGGCAGCGCGTAAGGTCATCGTCGGGCATTGGCAGGATGACGAGGTACTGACCCGGCTGGAGGTGTGGATGCGCGCCGCCGCCGCCTGGCACGACATGCAAGGGGCGAAGTTCGCCCGCTTTGGCGACAACATGCGCGAAGTGGCCGTCACGGAAGGCAACAAGGTCTCGGCGCAGATACAGTTTGGCTACTCGGTCAATGGTTATGGTGTGGGTGATCTGGTGGGCTATGTGAATGGGGTGGGGGAAACGGCCGTTTCCGACCTCATCGCCTGCTACGAAAACAGCTACACCCTCGTCCCGGCGCTGCAAGCCAACGGCCCGCGCCGCCAAGCCCTGCGCGACGCCGCCCGCATCGAACTAGGCATGCGCGCCTTTTTGCAAGATGGCGGCTTCAAAGGTTACACCGACACCTTCCAAGATTTGCACGGCCTCAAACAACTGCCCGGCGTCGCCTCGCAGCGCCTGATGGCCGATGGCTACGGCTTTGGCGCCGAAGGTGACTGGAAAACGGCCGCCTTGCTCCGCGCCATGAAAGTGATGAGCGCCGGGCTGCCAGGCGGCACATCCTTTATGGAAGATTACACCTACCATTTCAGCCCCAACGGCAACAAAGTGCTGGGGGCGCACATGCTAGAGATTTGCCCCTCCATCGCCGCCGCCAGACCCTCGCTGGAAATTCACCCGCTGGGCATTGGCGGCAAAGAAGACCCGGTCCGCCTGGTCTTCGACTCGCAGACTGGCCCGGCCATCAACGCCTCCCTCATTGATTTGGGCAGCCGCTACCGCCTCATCGTCAACACCGTAGACGTGGTTCCTACCGACGAACCCCTGCCCAAGTTGCCCGTCGCCCGCGCCCTATGGACGCCGCAGCCCAACTTCAAAGAAGGCGTCGCCGCCTGGATTCTGGCCGGCGGCGCGCATCATACCGGGTTCAGCCTCTCCCTCACGCCGGAACATCTGGAAGACTTCGCCACGATGGCCGGCGTCGAATTCTTGCTTATAGACGAAAACTCGACCCTGGCCGAAGTCAAAAAAGAGCTGAAATGGAATGACGTATACTACCATTTGGGGCTAGGGATTCAGTAGACCGTATCGGGATTGAGATTATGTCAAAAAATTAATCCGCAGATTCACGCAGATTGAGCAGAAAAAATCTGTGGAATCTGCGTGAATCTGCGGATACCTGCTTATTCC
>CAYONK010000026.1:0-14912 GCA_964405285.1 uncultured Ardenticatenaceae bacterium | reverse complement strand
CTGGCGGGGTGGTGGTCTAGATTTTACCCTGGGGTGGGCCGGGCAGCGCGTCCAACCGCCCCCAGGCGCGGCTGCGCCTCCGCCCACGACAGACACGGAAGAAACGGAGACCGAGTAACGCATGGAACGCCGAATCCTACGCCTGCCTGATGGGGCAACGCTGGCTTATCTGGACGGGGGTGGGAAACGGCCGTTGCTCATGATGCACGGTTACACCGGTACAGCCAGCGCCCACCTGGGAACCCTCAGCGAAACTCTGAAAAGCAGCTACCGGATCATCGCGCCCGATTTGCGGGGTTACGGGGCCAGCCAACCGCCCGCCCGCGATTTTCCGCCCACCTTCTACCGGCGCGACGCGGACGACATGGCCTTTTTGCTGCGCCATCTCGCCTGCGGCCCGGCCACCGTCCTGGGCTTTAGCGATGGGGCGGAAAGCGCCATTTTGCTGGCTGCCCTGTACCCAGACCTGGTGGCCGGTGTGGTCGCCTGGGGAGTGTGCGGCGTTATCTCTGGGGCAATGCTGGCGCGAGTGCGGCCACGATTGCCCGTGCCCAACAAAGCGCAATGGTGCGACTGGTATCAGCAAATCGCCGCGCTGCACGGCGAGAGCCAGGTAGAGCCGATGATTCGTGGCTGGAACCAGGCAGCCGAAGCGATTTTTGTCGGCGGCGGCAACATTTGCCTGGAAGAGGCGGCCCTGGTTCGCTGCCCTGTCCTATTGCTGAATGGCGATGGTGACGAGGGCAACCCGCTGGCTGATCTAATGCGGCTGGTAGAACGGTTGGAAAACGGCCGTTACGCCCTCATCCCCAACAGCGGTCACGCAGTTCACGAAGATCAGCCAGAACTTTTTCTTCAACAGGTCGGCGCATTTTTGCCTGAGATCGGCCATTGGAAAGAGATATGAACGATAAAAAGCCACTGCCTTTACTGGTCCGCTCCCCCCATCCAGACGACGCCCCCGCGCTGCACGCCATCATGAGCCATCCATTGGTGGCCGAAAGCGGCCTGCATCTTTACGCCAGCGAATATAGCGAAACGCAGGAGGTCTTTGCCAAAAGCAAGCCAGGAGTTTACCGGCTGGTTGGTGTGTTAGAGGGGCGAGTGGTGGTTTATGGCTTATTGCGCCAAAACTTGCGCTCCCGATTGCGGCACACCGGCGAACCCGGCGTCTACGTCCATCCGGATTATTGGGGGCAAGGAATTGGGAGGTTAATGCTGGACAGGCTGCTCGATTTGGGCTGGAACTGGCTGAACCTTTGGCGAATAGAGCTGCAAACCTTTGCCCGCCACGAAGCTGTTGCCCATCTGGCGGAACAGTTTGGCTTTGTGTTGGAAGGGGTACGACGAGACGCGGGGTTTGGCAACGGCCGTTACCAAGACATCGCCCTCTACGCCCACCTCCAGCCACCGCCAGCGGCCCAATCGCGCCGGACCTCGCCACCGCCCATGCCGACAGCCCACGCCGTAGACGCCTCGGACCTGCTCATCCGCCCCGCCCACCCTAAAGACGCCGACGATCTGCACCAGCTATGGTGCAACCCCCTGGTCTGCCGGACCACCCTGCAACTGCCCAGCCAGGAAATCTCGCTTTCACGCAAACGGCTAGAGAACGAGCCGCCAGTCGGACTGCACCGCTTCGTCGCCGAAGATAGCGGCCAGGTTATCGGCATGGCCACGCTGCACCACGACCAACACCCCCGCCTGATGCACAGCGCCGGGCTGGGCATGGGCGTTCATCCCGAATACTGGGGTATGGGCGTCGGCAGCCGACTTATGGAAGCCCTGATGGACCTGGCCGACAACTGGCTTGGTCTGCACCGGGTTGAGCTAGATGTGAACACAGACAACCCAGCCGCTATCCGCCTCTACGAGAAATTCGGCTTTGTGGTTGAAGGAACCAGGCGCTACCATGCCTTTGGCGACGGCCGTTATGCGGACAGTCACTTCATGGCCCGGATCAGACCATAACCACAAATGTTACAATCACCCACCGCTCTTTTACAACGATTAGAGGCTATCGGGCATTCGCTGGCCCGCAGCGGGCGCGGCCTGGCCTTGCTCGGTTTGGGGTCTTGCGGCGCAGACCTGGCGCGGCTGGACGTGTATTCTGATCTGGATTTTTTCGCCATCGTGCAGCCGGGCAGCAAATCGGCCTACCTGACCGACCTGGGCTGGCTGGCAGGAGCCGGACCGCTCAGCTACGTCTTTCAGAACACGGTAGACGGGTATAAAGCGCTTTTCGCCGATGGCATTTTTTGCGAGTTCGCCATCTTTGAGCCGGAGGAAGTGGCGAAAGCAACGTATACAGCCGGCCGGATTGTCTGGCAGGCGGACGGATTTGCGGCGGAACGCTGGCTGGTGGAAGGGAAACGGCCGTTACCCGCCCCACCCTCCCAACCAACGCCAGATTGGCACGTAGACGAAGCCCTGACAAACCTTTACGTCGGCCTCGGCCGTTTTCAGCGCGGCGAGAAGCTCTCCGCCCTACGTTTCATCCAGGGTTACGCCGTAGACCGTCTCATCGCCCTGGCCCCTCTCATCGAGACAGAACAACCCGCCGACCCCGACCCATTCTCCGGCGAACGGCGCATCGAGCAGCGTTTTCCCCAGTTCGCCCAACTGCTGCCTGGCTTCAGCCCCGGCTACGACCACAGCCCAACCGCCGCCCGCGCTATCCTGGCCTTTTTGGAAGAACATTTCCCGGTCAACCCGGCCATCAAACAAGCCATCCTGACCTTGTGCAATCCGCCCGACCAGCGCCATTCGGCTCCACCTGTAGGTTAAAAAATCTTGCACATGCCTGATGCTTGTGCTAGTATCCAATTATCCCTGCGATGTGCGTGATGGGCTTCTAAGTTGAGCCAACGCCACTTGATAGGGAATCGGACCATACGCAGAGGGGATGTAGTAGCCTAGCGGCCAGGCAGAGTCCTCGCGAGAACGTTCCCACCTGCAAACAGCAGGTTCAAGCATCAGAGGTTCACACGGCATGGCGGGGTGTCCCCTCTCTCCTTGAAGAGAGGTGAACTGAGAGTGCAGGTTAAAGCCCCTGATTCACATCAGGGGTTTTTGTTTCAAGGCACTACAACGACCTGGAGGGTTTGCACCGCGATTGCGCAGCGCTAAATCATCACGTTAAGGAAGGAACGACAAGCAAATTATGGTCCGTGAGCGCATCGCCGACGACATTTATGTCTTTATGAGCCGGCAGTACGCCCAGGTTACAGCAGGGGCTGTTATCACCAAAGAGGGCGTCGTCTTGATTGATACGTTGTATTATCCTGAAGAGACGCTGGCTATTAAAGAGTTCATCGAAGGGCGACTCGGCCTCACTGTCCAATACGTCATCAACACGCATTATCACGCCGACCATTCACAGGGCACGTATCTTTTCCCTTATGCCCAGGTGATCAGCCATCGGCGTTGTCGTGAGTTGTTGGATACGGTTGGGCGCGAGGGTCTGGAGGATGCCAAATCGCAGATACCAGACCTGGAAGAGGTGCGGGTTGTCTTGCCTGACCTGGTATACGAGGCGGGCGTGATGAATTTGCACGTTGGCGGCAAAACGCTGACGCTGCACCACATGCCCGGACACAGCCCGGATATAACGGCCGTTTTCATCCACGAAGAGCGCATCCTCTTTGCCTCGGACAATGTGATGCCATTGCCCACCTTCTTCGACGGCAACCACGCCGACCTCTCCCAATCACTACGCGACATTTTAGCGCTAGAGCCAGACACAGTGGTGCGCGGGCATGGGGAAGTGATTCTGCGTGGTGAAGTGCAGGCTGTGTTGGAGGATGATCTGGCTTATCTGGCGCGGATCAAAACGGCCGTTTCCCAAACCATCGAGCGCGGCGCCCCGGCTTCTGCCCTGGACAAGTTCGACATCGAAGCGTGCGGTAAATCCCGCATCCCCCTGAATGGCCTGGTGGTAGACCTGCACCGGGCCAACCTCTATCGCCTGTACGAAGAGTTGCAACAACCTCAGCCGGTGTGATGGCAACCGGCCGACGGTCATCCCAGATTCAGAAGCCGCTGGCAAGTGACTTCCTCGTTCGATTGGGAGATTGGAGACTGGCGATGAGAAATTTCCAGCCCCCAATCTCTGATCTCTACTCTCCTGAAGCCCAAGGTAGTTGTGAACAAAGTTAAGCAAACAGTGTCAGTTTTCCTGGCAAGATGACGTATTCGATGGCAACGGCCGTTTCGCTCAGTATTTCGCCATCCGCATGGATCGGCGTACCGGGGCGGCTCCGGATTGTCAGACTGGTTGTGTGGCCGGAGATAACGCGCGGATGTGTCAGATGGGTTCCGCGTAAAAGGCGCAGCAGCATGGCGACAAACGTCATTTTTGGCACTTTGGGAGCCAGCACATAATCAAGCTGCCCATCGTCGAAGCGCGCGCCAGGGGCCATCATAAAACCGCCTGTGCGCGGCCCATTACAAAGCGAAAGCAGGAGCGCGGGGCCATCGTAGCTGCCATCGTCCCAACTGATCTGCATTTGCCACGCTTTCAGCTTGATGAGACTGCGCAACAGGGCGACCATGTAGCGCATTTCGCCGCTAATCCGTTGGATTTTCAGATGTTCTAGCGTGACCATTGGCTCCATGGCGATGGCGCTATTGTTGATGAAGTAGTGGACCCGGCCATCGGCGATAACTCGCCCGGCATCGAGTTGGCGCGTCCGCCCGGCGGCAATTTGCCGGGCGGCAGCAGTTACGTCCAGCGGGCAATCGTTCATTTTGGCGAAGTCGTTGGCCGAGCCGAAAGGGAAAATAGCCAACGTCGCGGAGGGGACGCCTTCGGGGGCAGCAGCCAGCAGACCATTGGCTACTTCGCTGATGGTCCCATCTCCTCCGGCGGCGGCGATAGTTTCATAACCTTCGGCAACGGCCGTTTGCGCCACAGCAATGCCTTCTCCCGGCCCCTGGGTAACGTGCAAGTCATAGTCGAGGTTGGCGGCCTGGCAGGCAGCGATAACGGCCGTTTGTCGTTCCCCTGCCCCCCAACGATTGGCATACGGATTTAAAATCACTTTAACGCGCATCGCGTTCCCTCCTCTCCTAAAACTGCTTCTTTAAAATGGGGATATGCGAAGATTAGAGACTGAACAGAAGAGACCGGGCAATCTCCAGGCTCCAGCCCCTACTCTTAAGCCTCTATTCCCCTTCAGCAAGTTGCTGGCGGATAAAGGCGGGCTTGTTGGTGATAATACCGTTCACGCCGAGTGCCCTGAGGCGTTTTGCCTCTTCCGGCGCGTCTACCGTCCAGACGTTGACCAGGTAGCCCCGCTCTTTGGCCCAGGCCACGTAAGTTTCGTCTACCAGGGCGTAGTGGGGATGATCGGCAACGCCATCGGCCAACAGATAGCCGTATTTTAGCCACCCGTCGGCGCGAATGAGGGCCAGGGGAAGGTGATCTGGCAGCACAGCGCGTAGGCGGCGCAGCGCCAGGGGGTTGAAGGAGGAGAGGAGAACCCGGTCTTCAAGTTGGTGGGCGCGAATGGTTTGAGCAACGGCCGTTTCCGTCCCCCTATTCCGCCACCCGAAATCCTTTACTTCGATGTTATACAACAGCTGCCGGCCAAACTCTCCCAACACCTCATCCAGCGTCGGGATCATTTGCTCTTCAGCCATCGTCAAACGACGCAGTTCCGCCAGCGTCAGGTCAGCCACCTTGCCCTGACCGGAAGTCATTCGGGAAACGTCGCTATCGTGAAACACCACCAACTGACCATCGGCTGAAAGCTGCACGTCCAATTCAACGCCATCAGCCCCTTGCGCCAAAGCCAACGCAAAGGCAGCCAGCGTGTTCTCCGGCGCGTCGGCGCTCGCCCCGCGATGGCCAATGATCAGCGGGAAAGAGGTGGAAGCCTGCCAGTTCATGGTCATACGCCAACTGCCTAAATGTTCACAAAATAAGCCTCGGCCGCCTGGTCAATCATCTCTTTGCTCAACTGCGGCTCTATCCCCAGATAATCGGCGATGTCGGCTAATTGGTCCAGAATATCGCGCGGGTGGCTGGCGCGGAGTTTCTGGTTGCGCTTAACATAATACTCTTGCAGCAGATAGCGAAAAACCTGCTCATCGTACTGCACCCGGCGCGCCTTACAAACGCGCCGGAAAATCTCCCGGTAGCCTTCAAAGGAAGGTGACGGGATCTCGATCTTATGGCGAATGCGGCGCAAAAAAGCCTCATCCACCAGATCGCGCGGCGGCAGATTGGTGGAGAATACAATCAGCACGGCAAACGGCACTTCAATCTTGCGCCCGGTGTGCAAAGACAAAAAATCTATATTCTTCTCCATCGGCACAATCCAACGGTTCAACAAATCACGCGGGCGCACTTGTTGCCGGCCGAAGTCATCAATCAAGAACATGCCCCCATTCGCTTTCATCTGGAAGGGGGCCTCGTAAAACTTGTTGATCGGGTCGTATTTCAGCTCCAGCCCATCCAGCGTCAACTCGCCACCGACCATAATGGCCGGACGATGGATACGAACCCAGCGCACATCAGGCCGACGCCCGGAGAGTGAACCGGTATTGCTGATCGGTTGGGCCTCGGAAACAACGGCTGTGTGATTGATCTCGTCGTAAACCTTAATGATTTGCCCATCCACCTCTACGGCGTAGGGGATGTACATATCGTTTTGCAAGATCATCCGCCCGATGGCCTCGGCAATGGTTGTCTTGCCGTTGCCCGGCGGACCGTAAAGGAACATAGATTTGCCAGAATTGGCCGCCGGGCCGATCTTGGCAAAGACCGATTCCTCCAAAACCAGGTGGCCGAGCGCCCGTTTCATGATGGCCGGGTTGATGGCCAGACGACGGCTGCCCTGGGTCTTAATCGCCCGTACGTAGGTTTCCCAGGGCACTGGGGCCGGCCCAACGTAGGTGGTGCGCTCCATCAATTCGCGGGCGCGGGCCATGCCTTTGGTGGTGATGACGTACTCGTAGGAGGCAGGCCCCAAGCTGCCGGCCCCGCGAACTTCGCAAAATTGGTCTCGTTTAAGGAAATCAAGGGCAGGGCTGACAATTTTTTGAAACGGCAGGTGGATGATCTCGGCGACGGTGTGGCCGGTCAACTGGCCGAACTGGTACATCACTTTCAAAGCCAGGTCTTGGATGAAGGTGGCCGTGAGGCCGGTATCTTCGATAGTGCTGATGACCGGAGGTTGCCAGCTTAGGTTGGTATCGGTCGCTTGCTCGATCATGTTGGATTCCCCAAAACCAGATGAGTTGCCTGTGGTGGTTTGAACTTCCTGAATTATAGATCAGGAGCGGAGATTTCGTAAATCTGGATCAGGTTGGTTTGTTCTTTTTGGCCGAAGGGCACACCGGCAACGATCACAACTTTATCGCCCTCGTTCAGGCCAAACGGCCGGAGCGCGGCGATGGAATGCTCTAGCATGTCGTCGGTATCGCGGAAGATGCCTACTTGCAGGCATTCCACCCCCCAGACGAGGGCCAGGCGTCGTTTGGTGACGGTGGAGGGGGAAACGGCCGTTATCGGCGTAGGCGGGCGGTGGCGGGCGATCTGCGTCGCCGTGTAACCAGACATCGTCGAACAAACAATCGTCCGCGCCTTCACCTGTTCAGCCACGTCACAACTCGCGGCCGTAATCGCCTCTGTCACAGTCGGCGCGGCAGAGACCCGCTGACGCTGCAAACGCCACTCTGCGTAAGGAAACTCCTTCTCCACAATCTCGCCGATCTGCTGCATCATCCGCACCGATTCGACCGGGAATTTGCCGGTAGCCGTCTCGCCAGAAAGCATCACCGCGTCTGTGCCATCCAGAATGGCGTTGGCCACATCGCTGGCTTCAGCCCGCGTCGGCCGGGGATGCTCTATCATGGATTGCAGCATTTGCGTGGCTGTGATGACCGGCTTCCCGCGCTCATTGCAGCAGCGAATAATCCGTTTTTGCAGGATGGGCACTTCTTGCGGCGGCACTTCGATGCCTAAATCACCCCGGGCCACCATCATGCCATCCGCCTCATCTCGAATAGACTCTAGTTCTTGGATCGCTTCCCGCTTTTCGATCTTGGCGATGATCGGAATTTTCGCCCCTTTCTCTTCCATGAGAGCGCGAAGTTCCAACACGTCGGCGGCCGAGCGAACAAACGAGAGGGCCACATAATCAAACTCCAGGGCGCAAATCAACTCCAGGTCTTCTTTGTCTTTCTCGGTGATGCTGGAAATAGGCAGATCTGTACCAGGGGCGTTGATCCCTTTGCGCGACTCCATCAGCCCGGCGACGGTGACGGTGCAGCGTAAGGTGTCTTGTTTCTTCTCGGTCACCACCAGTTCAACTTCGCCATCGCCAACGACCAATCGAGCGCCTACTTTGGCGGCCTGAATCAGGTCCGGGTGGGGGAAGTGGATCATGGCCGGTTGGCCCCGGTGCGGCGTGAGGACAATTTCGTCACCTAAAGCCAATTGGATACCGCCAGTTTTGACGTGACCAAGACGCAATTTTGGCCCTTGCAGATCGCCAAGAATGGCTAAGGCTTTGTTCTCACTTTCAGCCACCCGGCGCAGCATGTGGAAGGTGCGGGTGTGAGATTCGTGGTCGCCATGCGAGAAGTTGATGCGGGCGACGGTCATCCCGGCGGCCAACATCTGGCGAATGGTTTCCGGGTTACTGCTGGCAGGTCCAATCGTGGCGACAATTTTTGTTCTGGCCATAATCGGTTTTACCTATTGTCCTGGGGTGAAGGCCCATTTTGTGGCCGGTGCGGCGGTTGGGTCGCCGGTCTGTTGCCGACGATCCAACCGTCGCGCCGGTCAACCATCACGCTGCGCCTGGCTCGACAGTGCGGAGGGTGATCTGAATTTCGTCTTCGCCGATCTTGCGGGCGGTGATGTGGACTTGATCTTGAGCGGTGAAGTTGTCTTCCAGCCAGACGTGGACTGGGGTACTCAACACCAGGCGCGCCTGGTCGTCGGGCAGCAGACGCCAGACGGCGCACTCTTTGTCGTAGATACCTTCGTAATAGACGGTGACGGGGCGGGTCTCGGTGCGCGAGTTGAGCTGGAAGAAGGGCCAATGGTGGGAGGTGAGGTTGACGAAGCCGCGACGGATGTGCAGCGGTTTCAGGCTGGCCACGTAGGTGAACATTTCGTCCGTGTCGCCGGAGTCTTCTTCGACAAATTCGGCGGAAACGGCCGTTCTCGTTTTCGTTTTTGGCTTCGGCTTTTTGCGGACCATCTTGCCGGTCAGGAAGTCCATCACCGGGGCTAACAGGGCTACCTGATCGGCGATAACCTGGGAAACGGCCGTTCCCATCGCCGCAATCCGCTCCGACTCAAAACGACGACTGATGAAGAACGGGACCAACCAGCGGTCATCGCTGTTCAAATAGCCCGCTTTGCTCATCACCGCCGCCGACGTAGCCTCATCTAACGCCGCCACGCTGTCCTTAAACAAATCCTGGTAATGGGCCGCTTCGCCTGAATCTTCGTCCACCTGCATCTGCTGCACGCGCAGCGACCATTCGCGCCCCAATTCCGTAATCAGCCGGTGGCTGAGCGCCGGGTCTTTTTCCGCCTGATCATACACCCGGCTGAGAAGCGAGCGGTTCAAAATAACAAATTGGAGTTCCAGGCTCATCGGCCGGGCGTGGAAGGTGATAAACGCATCTTCCTCAATCGCTTCATTCGTCGCCAGGTAGACAGATTGGTCTTCCCGGCTCAAGCCGTAGAAGGGGAACCGCTCTTGCAGGTTGCGCGGCAAGGCGCGATGAGCTTCTTGAATAAATACTTCGAGTTGTGTGAGGGCATACTTGATGGCTGCCTCTTCGCCGGCCCACCCAAACGCCGTGAATACAGGCATCGTCAGACCCGTGAACTGTGTTGTCGCTTGCATACTTTATAAACCTTATTGTTGGAAGAAAGCATTCAATCCTAAGTCATGAAATAGTAGGGGGTAAATGTGCGAGGTTATACCGCCTGTGCTGTCTACTATTAATAACCAACCTTGCCCAATTGTCAAGTTATCGGCGACCCGTTCAGCGGACTGGCGGACCAGGAGCAGTCTTGTTTGTCATTTGCTATGGGCAGGCTTACAATCTTCCTATGGCGCGGATACGAACAAGGTATTGCTGATGGGCTTGCTAAAGTGGTGCGCCCTGGTTTTTGTGGCGGGGTTTTTCCTGATCGGCTGCCGGCCGGAAATGGTTCTGCCCACCCCGGCTGCTCTTGCTGCCACCCTCCCGCCCGCGGCTGTGCCGCCGGAGTCGCCGGAAAGCGGGCGCGTTCCGCCAACCTGGACGGCCGTTCTCCTCCCCACGCTTGCCCCACCCACCCCTTACCCGACCAGCACACCGCGCCCCCCGGCCACGCCTCTGCCCGCCCTGCCGCCCACCCGCACGCCCAGGCCCACAGCGACGGAGGAGATAACGGCCGTTGCCCCCACCGACCTGCCGCCCCCCACCGAGCCGCCCATCGTCATCGCCTCGCCACCACCTACCAACCTGGTCCTGGGGCCGAACATCCTACCCAATGGCTCCTTTGAAGAAGGTGACTACCTGCAAAACGGCATCCCGGAGCTGCAACTGCCCATCGGCTGGTCGTTTGAATACGATGTCGGCCCCACCGGCTTTGGCGAGGAGATTTGGGATGTCTACGTGCGGCCGGAGATGCGGGTATTGTCGGACCATTTTTTGCCACCGGAGGAACATACGCTATACATCTATGATGGCCGTCATACCATCAAAGCCTTCAAAGGCTACGGGGCCATCAGCTTCCGCCTCTTCCGCGAAGTCTACCTGGAGCCAGGGCGCTACCAGCTAGAAATCAACCTGTTCCCCGACCTGGTCATGGAATGGCAAGGCACACGAAAAATCTGGGCCGACGACCCGGAAAGCGGCGAAGTCCGCTTCATCGCCCCTGGCGCGGGCGGCTGGCTGCGCCCCGCATTCGGCCGCAAGAACAGCTACCAGCACCAGTTCACCCTCGAAACGGCGCAAACCGTCCGCATTGGCGCGGCCATCCGCGGCAACCACGCCATCGTCAACAATGGCTGGTTTTTGGATGATTGGTCCTTACGGCGAATAGAGAATTGAGGCGCAACGGCCGTTGCCCCTTTCCGTATAGAGAGGCAGTTAACGAGCGTTGTCCGTAATCCGTTATCCATCGTCGGAACACGGACTACGGATTACGGACAACGGATTACGAAACAAGGAGTGACAACATGAGCGACGAACAAGTAGATAAATTGAAAGAAGAGGAAAAGGTGCAAAGCGAGCGCCTGGTCATCGAAGAAGAAGAATTAAAGGAAAGCGGGGGCAAAGTAGACTTCGCCGCCGAATTTCAGAAGATCGGCCGTCAACTTGCGGAAACTCTGCAAGCCGCCTGGGACAGCGAAGAGCGCAAACGGGTGGAAAAAGAGGTCCGCGAAGGCGTGCAAACGTTGGTGACTGAAGTAGACAACGTCATCCGCGAAGTGAAAACCAGCGAGAAAACAGCCAAACTGAAGGAAGAGGCGGAAGAGTTGAAAACCCGCGTCGAAAGCAGCGAAGTCACCGGCCGCGCCCGCACCGGCGTCGCCCAGGGCCTCCGCTGGCTCTCCGAAACCCTGGCCGACCTGGCCAACCAATTCACCCCGGCGGAAAAAGAGCCGGAATCAGAAGAGTAGCTGGTAGCTGGTAACTGGTAGCTGGTAGCTGGTGGTTGGCTACCAGCCACCAGCCACTAGCTACCAGCTACCACCCTTGCCAACTTCTCCAATCCGTCCAAATCATCCAGGTTCAGCCATTGCAGCATAATGCGCTGCGCCCCGGCCGCTTCCCAGGCGGTTAGTTGCTCGCGGATTTCGTCGGGTGTGCCGAGGACAAGACCGCGCCCCCGCAGTTCGTCCAGGGATAATTTGGAGCGGCTGAATACCTGCGACAGGTGGGCTTCGTCGCCAATTTCCACGCGGGTCATGATGGAGCGACGGACGTCGGAGGGGGAACGGCCGTTTTCCGCCAACAACCCATCCAACATCTTACTTTTCTCCTGGAACTCGGCCGGGGAGATATAGACCGCGTTCCACTCCCGCGCATAACGGGCCGCCAACGGCAGCGTCCGCTTCGGCCCATTGCCGCCGATGAGGATGGGCGGGCCGCCAGCCCGCGCCGGACGCGGCAGCAAAATCGCCTCATTCAGCCGATAATACTCACCGGCAAAATCCACCGGTGCATCGCTGTTGAGCAGGCGCGTGACCACCTCCAACCCTTCTTCACAGCGGGCAAACCGGCCCGGCACATCCAGCAAATCCCAGCCGTAATTGCTATGCTCCCGCTCCTGCCAGCCTGCGCCCAGGCCAAGTGTGAGACGGCCGGCCGACAAATCATCCACCGCGCTCGCCATCCGCGCCGTCATCACCGGGTCGCGGAAGGAGAACGGGGAAACCAGCGGGCCAAATTCAATCCGCTGCGTGTGGCTCGCCAACCAGGTCAGCGACACCCACAACTCCAACGAATCCTTATCCGGCGGATTGGCGTTGGTCACGTGGTCCGAACGATAAAGACCAACAAAACCGAGAGACTCAACGGCCGTTGCCAACCGCTGCCAACGCCGCCAATTCAGCCCATCCTGCCCCTCAACCATAATCGCAACTTCAAGCATCGTATTCTCACTTTCCATAAAAAATTTTGGTGGGTTGGGCGACCTTGTGGGCGCCCTCTTTTACCTCAGATAAATAAAAACGACGCGCTTTTTAGGGCGCGTCGTGTATCATGCGGGTTAATTTTTGCCGATATGCGGCAAAATCTGGGCTACCAGACGGTCCTTCGGCAGCGCGCCGACGATCCGGGCCACCACCTCGCCATTCTTGAACAGCATCAGCGTGGGAATGCCGGAAATACCATAACGCCCCGGCGTCATCGGATTCTCGTCCACGTCCATCTTGGCGACGCGCAGCACGTTACCATACTCCGAAGCGATCTCCTTCACCGACGGCGCGATCATGCGGCACGGGCCACACCACTCTGCCCAAAAGTCCACCAACACCGGTTTGTCCGATTCAAGCACTTCCGTCTGGAAGGCGGCATCTGTTACGTCAAATGGATCAGCCATAATTAAAAGCTCCTTACTTGGTCAAATTTGCGATTCCCTTAATAGACAGCCTGAACTGTGATATTCTTACGGGGGAGTTTAACGTATGCGAGAGACGTGTCAAGGTGAACCGATTGGCCTCTGATGCGAATCTTATGAGTAAGCTGTGGCGGGATGGTTTGTTGGATAGTTGGATAGTTTGATAGTTGGCTAACAACCCCAACCAACCTGACCAACCCAACCAACTTCCCCCAGGAGGGTTTTTTATGGAGCAATTATTGATTGTAAACGGCCGTCTCGTCACCTGGGAAGCCGACGACGAGATTATGCCAGACGGGGCGCTGCTGCTGCAAGACGGCCACATCGCCGACATGGGCGACAGCGCCACCTTGCGCCAACGCTACCCCAACGTCCGGGCGCTGGATGCCCGCGACCAACTGGTCATGCCAGGCAACATCTGCGCCCACACCCACTTCTACGGCGCTTACGCCCGCGGCATGGGCATCCCCGGCCCCGCCATGAAAGATTTCCCCGACATCCTGGAGCGGCTCTGGTGGCGATTGGACCGCGCCCTGCTCGATGTGGACGTCCATTACAGCGCCCTGGTCTGCCTGATAGACGCCATCAAACATGGCACCACCACCCTGATAGACCACCACGCCAGCCCCAGCGCCATCAACAACTCCCTCGACCAGATCGCCGACGCCGTCAGCCTGGCCGGGCTGCGCGCCGCCCTCTGCTACGAAGTGACCGACCGCAACGGTCCCCAAGGAGCGCAAGACGGCATAGATGAAAACGTCCGCTTCCTCCACTCCTTAGCCGAGCGGGGCAATCCGCTGCTGGCGGGCACGTTCGGCCTGCACGCCTCCCTCTCCCTGAGCGACGAAACCCTGGCCGCCTGCGTAGACGCCGCCAAAGACCTGAACACCGGCTTCCACATCCACGTCGCCGAACACGAAGCCGACGAATACGACTCGCTCTACAAATATGGCAAGCGCGTCGTAGACCGGCTGGCCGATGCCGACATCCTCGGCCCCAAAAGCATCGTCGCCCACGCCATCCACATTGACCCAACGGAGATGGCCCTGCTGCACGAGACGGGAACCTGGGTCACCCATCAGCCGCGCAGCAACATGAACAACGCCGTCGGCGCGGCCAATATCGAAGGGATGCTGCGCCTGGGCATCCCCGTCTGCCTGGGCAACGATGGTTTCAGCAACAACATGTGGGCCGAGTGGAAAACCGCCTATCTGATGCACAAAGCGGCCCACCGCGACCCGCGCCGGGCGAATGGCATGGACATCGCCCAAATGGCGATCCACAACAACGCCGCCCTGGCCAACATGTTCTGGCCCGACGCCCCCATCGGCAAGCTGGCGATTGGCGCGGCGGCCGACGTGATTTTTGTGGATTACCACGCGATTACGCCGCTTTCGGCCGGGAATTTGCCCTGGCAGATCATCTTCGGCTTTGAATCCAGCATGGTGACGACGACCATCGTCGCCGGGCAAGTGCTGATGCGCGACCGCCAACTACTGACCCTGGACGAGGCCGACATCACCGCCCGCAGCCGCGAATTGGCGGTGCAGGTCTGGCAGCGTTTTGAGAAATTAAGCAGTTAAGAAGGTTGGTTGGGTTGGATGGTTCGTCAGGTTTGTAGGGGCAGGGCCTTGTGCCTGCCCAATCTTGGGCGACCAGCTTCATGGGCGACCAGCTTCATGGGCGACCAGCTTCATGGGCGACCACAAGGGTCGCCCCTACCAACCAACAAACTAACCAACAAACCATCCAACAAACAAAGGAGCATCCCATTGAAAATAGCAATTCTTGGTGGCACTGGTAATGAAGGCTTCGGCCTGGGCTT
>CAYONK010000025.1:13058-14922 GCA_964405285.1 uncultured Ardenticatenaceae bacterium | reverse complement strand
CCAACGGCGCATATCCCAATTAAAGCCCACCGGGGCCAACGGCACACTCTCCAACAGCAGCCGGTGAATCTGCCAATAATCGGTGTCCCCCTCGGCCGGCCGGTTGATAATGGGGAAAATCGCGTTGTCTGTCATGGTTTGGACTTGAGATTAGGGATTGGAGATTGGAGATTGGAGATTAAGCGAGTCTCCAATCTCCAATCTCTATTCTCCAATCTCCCTTCTTACGACGTAAATACTTCGATCTGCGGCGGCCGTTCCAGGTGCTTTTTCACAGCGCACTGGTCGGCGGCGCGGATGAGGGCGGGCTTGTACTTTTCCGGGAAGTCTGGCGGCAGTTGGATGTCCAGTTTGATGCGGCCTACCATGCCGGTCATCGGGTTGGTCTCCACCGTCTGCACCAGGCGGATGCCTTCCGTAGAAAGCCCACGCTGGCGGCAGAAACCCAGGACGTAAATCCCGGCGCACGTGCCAATCGAAGAGAGAAAAACGGCAAACGGCGTCGGGGCCGAACTTTGCGGCGGCTGATCGGTGGGCACGGTGAATAGGCCAAAATGGGCATCCACCCGCGCCCCGCCGGGAAAATCTATGATCATTTCCATGAGAAGACTCCTCCAAAGGATGTTGGTTTGAGGGTTGGATGGTTTGTTGGTTTGTTGGCTTTTGTTTAGCAACCCAACAAACGAGCCAACGAGCCAACCAGCCAACCAGCCAAACCGGTTGATATAGTCACGCATGATGATAGCTGAGGATATGGCGAAGTGACAAACAGCCTAGACCCGAAGGCAGGGCAATCGCTTTCTAGTCTCAGAGTACGCATATTCGCTTCTGGAAGAACATAGGACACAGATTTTCACAGATAAACACAGATCAAAACAGCAAAATCTGTGTTCATCTGTGTTTATCTGTGTCCCATTTTTTAGAAAGCGATTGCCTGGACCCGAAGGGTTTAAGCAACCCTTCGGGTCTTTTCCGCAAAACGGGGTAAGATTAACGCCTATGAGCGACAAGAAAAGTGACTGGCGGCTGCTCTGGCGCAGTTTCGCCTATCTTCGTCCCTACTGGCTGGTCACGCTTGGCGTCTACGCCACCATGCTGCTCATCAACCTGCTCACCATCCTCATCCCCCAGGTGATTCGCGGCGCGATAGACAATGGCATTTATGGCGGCGATTTGGACCGCTTAGGCCAGGCGGTTCTCTGGCTGTTGGGGCTGACGCTGCTCAAGGGCGTCTTCGTCTTTTACCAGGGGCAGTGGACCGAAGTGGCCTCGCAGAACGTGGCCTATGATCTACGCCAGGGGATTGTACACAAGCTGGCCCAACTCCCCTTCTCTTACCATGATCAGGCCGAAGCGGGGCAGATTTTGTCGCGGGCGATGCAGGATGTGGAGCGCATTCGCTTTCTCACCGGCCGGGCCGTGCTGCGCCTGGTAGAGGGTGGGGTGTTGTTGGGGTTAACGGCCGTTATCCTCCTCACCATGAACGCCCCCCTCGCCCTGCTTATCATCCTCATCATGCCCCTGCTGCTGCACCGCGCTTATCGCTTCGGCCGCCGCTTCCGCCCCCTCTCTCTGGAAATCCAAAACCAACTCGGCGTCCTTACCACCCAACTGGAGCAAAACCTGCGCGGGATGCGCATCGTCAAAGCGTTCAACCAGGAAGAAAAGGAAATCCGCCAATTCACCGACCAAAACGAAGCCTGGTTCAAACTTTCCGCCGAATCCGCCCGCCTGGAGGCCGTCAACGTCCCCATGCTAGACATGATCGCCAACTTCGGCACCGTGATCATCTTCTGGTACGGCGGCTGGCTCGTCACCCAGGGGCAGATGACGTTGGGCGAGTTGGTCGCTTTCACCACCTCTC
>CAYONK010000025.1:0-13048 GCA_964405285.1 uncultured Ardenticatenaceae bacterium | reverse complement strand
CTTCGGAGGCGAGCCGCTCCTGCGCAAGGACCTCATCGGCCGGATCATCCCCATCCTGGCTATCGCCGCCTCGGCCGCGGAGCGCATCTTCGCCATCCTCGACGCCCCCGCCGAAGTGGCCGACCGGTCGGACGCCATCGCCCTGCCCCGCTTGAAGGGCGAAGTCAGCTTCGAGAATGTCTCCTTCGTTTACGCCAACAGCAAGAAGGTGCTGCGTCAGGTCGAGTTCCGCGCCGAACCGGGGCAGATCATCGCCCTGATCGGGGCCACCGGCTCCGGCAAATCCACCCTCATCAACCTGATCGCCCGCTTCTACGAGCCGACCGAAGGGCGGGTGACGATTGACGGCCACGACACCCGCGACGTCGCGCTCAATTCACTGCGCAGCCAGATCAGCTTTGTCATGCAAGACACCATCCTCTTCGCCGCCACCATCCGGCAAAATATCCGTTTCGGCCGGCCGGACGCCGACGAAGCGGTCATCATCCAGGCGGCCAAAGACGCCCAGGCCCACGACTTCATCATGGCGATGCCGGAAGGTTACGACACGCGGGTGGGCGAGCGCGGCGTCACCCTCTCTGGCGGGCAGAAGCAGCGCCTCGCCATCGCCCGCGCTCTCCTGGTAGACCCGCGCATCCTCATTCTGGACGACGCCACCGCCAGCGTAGACAACAAGACGGAACGGCTGATCCAGCAGGCGTTGGACCGGTTGATGGCCGGCCGTACCACCTTCGTCATCGCCCACCGTCTGGATACGGTACGCCGGGCGGACCTGATTCTGGTGCTGGACGAAGGGCGCATTGCGGCGCAGGGAACGCACGAGGAATTGCTGGAGAGCTCGCCGCTGTATCGTCAGGTCTACGCCTTGCAGGTTGAGGCGGCCGCGGCTGGGGAGACGGCCCATGAGCTTTAGTTTTAGCCCCGGCATGGGGCCGCGCGGCGCGATTCAACAGTTGGGGCAGGAAGGGCAAGACGGCCGTTTCTTCAGCAAAAACGTCGTCAGCGGTATGCTCATCTTCCTCCGCCCCTACTGGCGCAAAATGCTCCTGGGGGCGCTGCTCATGTTGGCCGCCACCGGCTTCACCCTGCTCGCCCCCTACTTGATCAAAATCACCATTGACCAATACATCACCCCCGGCAATGGCGACGGCCTGCCCCGGATGGCTCTTTTCCTGGCGCTCTGCTACCTCGGCCTCTATCTCACCAGCGGCGGGCAGCAATATCTGCTCGGTTGGGTCTCCCAGCGCGTGTTGGCCGACCTGCGAGAGAAGCTCTTCCGCCACCTGCAAGACCTCTCCCTCAGCTTCCACGACCGGACCATCGTCGGCGTCACCGTCTCCCGCGTCATCAACGATGTGGCCGTGATCAACGACCTGCTCACCCAGGGCCTCATCGCCCTACTCGGCGACATCCTGATCCTGATTGGCATCGTCGCCATCATGATCTCGCTCAGCCCCGAACTGGCGCTTTACACCTTCACCGTCTTGCCGCTGATGGTCCTGGCGACCATCCTCTTCTCGCGCCAGGCCAAAGGGGCCTTCCGCCTTACCCGCCGCCGCGTGGCCGATCTGGTGGGCAATCTGGCGGAAAACATCAACGGGATGCGCGTCATTCAAGCCTTCGCCCAGGAGGATGCGGCCGAAGCCCGCTTTGAAGATGTCAACAGAGCCAACCGCCAGGCCCACGTCGCCGCCATGCGCCTTTCTTTCATCTTCCTGCCTTCTATCGAATTCCTCGGTATGGTCTCTACCGCCATTGTTCTCTACTTCGGCGGCCGGGCGGTGGCCGACGAGACGGTGACGCTGGGGGTGATGGTCGCCTTTCTAGCTTACGTCACCCGCTTCTTCCAGCCCATTCAGGAATTGAGCCGCCTCTACACCACCATGCAGTCGGCGATGGCCGGGGGCGAACAGGTGCTGCGCCTGCTGAACAGCGCCCCGGAAGTGCTAGACCGGCCGGACGCCCGCGAGATGCCCCCCATCGTCGGCGCGGTGACGCTGGAAGATGTCACCTTCCGCTATCTGGACGATGGCCCGGATGTGCTGCACAACGTCAACCTGCGATTAAAGCCGGGGCAGATGGTGGCCCTGGTCGGTCCGACCGGCGCGGGTAAGACCACCATCGCCAATCTGGTCCCCCGCTTTTACGAGGTGGATGAGGGGCGGGTGCTGATTGATGGGGTGGACGTGCGCGAAGTGACGCAGGCGTCGCTGCGGCGGCAGTTTGGCCTGGTCCCCCAAGACCCCTTCCTCTTCGCCGGGACGATTGCCGATAATATCCGCTACGGCCGTTCCTCCGCCACCGACGAGGAGGTAACAGCCGCCGCCAAACTGGCCAACGCCCACAATTTTATCCGCAACCTGCCGGGTGGGTATGAGACGCAAATTTTAGAAGGGGCGGTCAATCTTTCGGTGGGGCAGCGGCAGTTGTTGTGCATCGCCCGCGCCGTGCTGGTGGAGCCGCGCATCCTCATCCTCGATGAGGCGACGGCCAGCATAGACACGGTGACGGAGCTGCTGATTCAGGAGGCGTTGGAGCGGCTGCTGGTCGGCCGAACCGCCCTGGTCATCGCCCACCGGCTGAGTACGGTGCGTCAGGCGGACCTGATCTGCGTGGTGGACGACGGCCGGATTGTGGAACAAGGCCGCCACGAGGAATTGCTGGCCGGAGATGGCCTCTACGCCGAACTATACCGCCGCCAATTCGCCGAGCAAGAAGCGGCCTGATCGTAGTATCGTACTATGGACTTGTTGCCGCTTATCTACTACTGTTAAGTGTTAGCACGGTATAATTGTTGATTTTAGCCCTCATTAAGGCAGTAAAAGTTTTGTTTTATCGTAAGCGTTAAGTCCCAATGAAGACCTGATAGGTTTTTTGATTTGATACGCCTCAAACTGAACTGGAAAACTATCGGGTCTTAACGGTTACATTTTATGAAACTCAGGCAAAAAGCAGAGCCGCGCGCACTTCATATCCTCTATATCGGCGAAGATACGGACACATTTAAAAATATCCAGACCTGCCTGGCAGATGCGCCGCACTATACGTTGTTGCATGACAAAACGGCCGTTTCCGGCCGTCTCACCCTGGCAGAAATTCCGGTTGGCGTCATTCTCTACGAACTCCCCAACCCACTGGCTGATCACCTGGCTGAATTAACCACGTTATATCAGGAATTCCCCGACAAATCCTTCATCTTGTTGGCTGATGAAGCCGACATAAACGCTGTCGGGCAAATTGCCGTGACTGGCGAGTACGACTACCTGTGCAAAACCGAGATCGCTCCGTCTCCCCTCTACCGCGCCCTCCGCTATGCCAATGATCGGCAGCATTTGCGCACTGAACTGGCGTTGATCAACCAGATTTCCCGTCAACTCATCTCAACCCTTGACCTGACCCTGGTTCTCAAGACGGCTCTGGAAGAGGTGCGCCGTCTGCTCGACGTCATGGCCTGCTCCATCTGGTTGTATGATCAGGAAACCGACGAGCTGGTTTGCCGCCAGGTGGCCGGTCCTGGCAGCGACGTTATCTTAGGGTGGCGGCTGGCGAAGGAACAAGGCATTGTCGGTTGGGTAGCCGCGCACGGCCATCCTCTGATCATCCGCGACACCTGGGCGGATTCGCGCCATTACCACAACATAGACGAGACGACTGGCTTGCCGATCCGCTCTACGCTTTGCCTGCCCTTGCAAACAAAACAAAAAGTACTCGGCGTGTTGCAACTGGTAGACAAGGAAGTAGGCAGTTTTGTGGAGGCAAACCTGGCTTTGTTGGAGCCTCTGGCGACGGCAGCGGCCATTGCCATTGACAATGCCCATCTATACCAGCAGGCGCAGCAGGAGATTGCGGAACGCAAGCGGGCAGAGGACGCCTTGCGCAACCGGAACCGGGAGTTGGGCCGGCTGTATCAAGCCTCAAACGCACTGCTGCCCAGCGCCAACCCAGATCTCAGCCGCCTGGCCCAAGCTATTGTCAGTACGGTGCAGCGCGAATTTCACAAAGCCAATTGCAGCCTTGTCCTGGTTCAGCCGGGCGAAGATCGGCTCAATCGCGTGGCAGTCTCTGGTCCTTATGCCGCTGAGGTGCGTAATATGCAGCTCTCGCTTTCTGGTCCAGGGATTGTGCCCGAGGTAATCCGAACGGGACGATTGCTCAGCGTGCCGGATGTCTTCAACCAGCCGCGTTACCAGGCTGGTTGGGCGAAGGCCCGGTCGGAGCTGGCTATTCCCCTGACGATTGGCGATCAAGTCATAGGTGCGATTGACGTACAGAGCGAAGAGTTGGCCGATTTTAACCAGGAAGACGAGCGGTTATTGACCTATTTCGCCTCGCGGGCTGCCCTCGCTTTGCAAAGTGCCCGCCTGTTTGAAGAGACGCGCCGCTGGGCGGTGGAATTGGAGCAGCGCGTGGCGGATCGGACGGAGGCGTTGAAAGAGGCCAATGAGCAGTTGCGGCAGGCGTTGCAGGTCAGAGATGAGTTTTTGGCGAGTATGAGCCATGAATTGCGCACGCCGCTTAACGCGATTTTGCTCCGTTGCGAGTTGATGATGGGTCGGGAAATGCTTTCGCCGGATCAGACGCGCTCCATTCAGATAATCCAGGAGAGCGGCGAACATTTGCTGGACCTGATTAACGACGTGTTGGACGTTGCCAAGATCGAAGCGGGCAAACTGGACGTGACGGTTGAACCTGTGGCGGTGCAGCCGGTGTGTGAGAGCAGCCTACGTATGGTGCAAAACCTGGCCAGCGCGAAGCAGCTTGAGGTGGTGGAAGAGTACGCGGAAACGGCCGTTTTCGTCCAGGCCGATCAGCGTCGTTTGAAACAAATCCTGGTCAACTTGCTCAGCAACGCGGTCAAGTTCACCCCGGAAGGGCGGCGGATTGGCCTGAAAGTTCAGGACGATCTGACCAGCGGCCGGGTGCAATTTGTCGTTTGGGACGAAGGGATCGGTATCGCCGAAGGGGATCAGCC
This sequence comes from uncultured Ardenticatenaceae bacterium, assembly GCA_964405285.1. Lineage (GTDB taxonomy): Bacteria > Chloroflexota > Anaerolineae > Promineifilales > Promineifilaceae > Leptovillus. The sequence goes on along the minus strand of CAYONK010000025.1, from coordinate 8,076 downwards.
GCGCCTGTTCCAGCCTTTTGTCCAAATAGATGGCAGCCTGGCGCGCCAATATGGGGGAACCGGTCTGGGGTTGACTCTGGTAGAGCGGTTGGTCGGGTTGCAGCAGGGACATATTCAGGTAGAGAGCATCCTGGGGCAGGGCAGCCGGTTCATGGTTTCTTTGCCCAGGTTCGATCCGGCCGGGGCGGCAGATGAGGCGAGTGCAGAGGAAGAAACGGCCGTTGCTTCCACCCTCCCATCTCTTCATTCAGCCCGGGCGGCTAACGAGCCAGCCACCATCCTGCTGGCCGAAGACAATGAAGCCGTCATCGAAGTCCTGAGCGAATTTCTTGTCTTACAGGGCCATACCCTCTTGATCGCCCGCAACGGCCACGAAGCCGTCGCCCTCGCCGTTGAACAGAACCCGGACCTGATCCTGATGGACATCCAGATGCCCGGCATGGACGGCCTGGAAGCCATCCGCCAGATTCGGAGCAAAATGCCCGGCAGCCCGATGGGCATCATAGCCCTTACCGCCCTGGTAATGGCTGGCGACCGGGAGCGCTGCCTGGCTGCCGGCGCCGACGCTTACGTTAGCAAGCCAATTGGCTTTATTGAATTGAGTAAAATCATAGAAGAAAGGCTTAATGCCACAATATGGAAAAAAACACACTGCCCCGTATACTCATCGTAGATGACAACCCAACTGCCCGTGAAACATTTTCAGAGCTTCTAACGCTTGAGGGTTACGAAGTATTGGCCGCCAGCGATGGCCTGGGGGCGCTAACCAGCGTGCCCGATTTTATGCCAGACGTGATTCTTTTGGACGTGATGATGCCGATCTTAGATGGCTACGCAGTCTGTCGGCGTCTCAAGAGCGATCCCCAATGGCAGCATATCCCCATCATCCTGGTGACAGCCCTAGACACTAAAACAGACCTGGTTCGCGGTCTGGAAGCGGGCGCAGACGAATTTCTCAGCAAACCGGTAGACCGGGTGGAATTGCGTTCGCGCTTGCGCACCATGCTGCGCATCAAAAAGCAATACGACAGCCTGCAAGCGGCGCTGAAAATGCGCGAAGACCTGGTTCATATGGTCGTCCACGATATGCGCTCGCCGCTGACGGTGATTTTGATGCACAGCAGCCTGCTCTCCCTGCAAGGGAAGCATCTGCCACCAGAGCAGCTAGACTCGGTGGAGACCATCCGCACCCAGGCCGCCCGGCTGAACGCTTTCGCCAACGAACTGCTGCTTTTGGGCAAAATGGAAAGCGGCGAACTCATCCTTCAACAGCAAGAAGTGATCATTTCGGAAATGCTGGCTTCTTTGCGCGAGCAATATGCGCTCCTGGCCCAATCGGGCGGGATTCAATTCCGCTATGAGGAAGCAACACAGCCTTACCCGGTGCTGCTTGATCCTGGCCTCTTTACCCGCATAATTGATAATTTGCTGGCCAACGCCCTGAAAATTTCCTCGCCTGGCGATATGGTAACGCTTCAGGTGGGGTTCCCACGCGACGGTTCCCCTGAAACGCCCGATCTACAAGTCGCTATTTTAGATCAAGGCCCCGGTGTGCCAGAGGAGTATCGCGAGACGATCTTTGATAAGTTCAAAACGGTGAATGTGAAGAAGAAAGGGGTTTCGCAGACGGGTCTGGGGTTGGCGTTCTGCAAGATGAGTGTGGAAGCGCATCACGGCCGGATATATGTCACCGATAACCAGCCTAGAGGGGCGAAGTTCGTGGTGGAACTTTAACGTTCGGCCAGCCAGCGATGGATGTGTTGGAAAACGGCCGTTTCCACCCCTGCCTCCCCCACGTCAAACCACCTGATGGCCGGGTCATCCGGCCGAAACCAGGTTCCCTGCTGCCGGGCAAAGCGATGCGTCTCAAACTTGATCCGTTCCACCGCCTCCGCCAGCGTCATCTCCCCGGCCAGGTAGGCCGCCAACTGCTGGTAGCCCAGCCCGCTGAATGAGGGCAATGAACGGTCATACCCGGCCGCCAACAACCCTTCCACTTCCGCCAATAGTCCCTCAGCCATCATCTGCTCCACGCGGGCGTCAATCCGTTGGTACAGCGCTTCCCGCTGGCGCGTCAGCCCGATCTGGCAGATGGCGTAGGGGGGCGGCTGTTTGCGCTGTAATTCGCTGATCGGCCGCCCGGCGACGAGCGTTACCTCCAGGGCGCGGATCACCCGGCGGACGTTGCGCGGGTCAATTTTGGCCGCCGCTTCAGGGTCCAAAACGGCCAGCCAGCGGGCCAATTCCCCGCCGGGCAGCGCTTCTAGCGCCTGCCGCAGTTCTGGCTGCGGCGCGATGGCCGGGATGCCCCAGCCTTCCACCACCGCCCGCACATATTGGCCCGTACCACCGACCAGGATGGGCAAACGGCCGTTTCCCAACACCGCCTCAATCACCCCATAAGCCAACCGCTGGTACTCGCCCAGCGTCAGCGTCTCGTCCGGGGCGCACAGGTCAATCAGGTGGTGGGGAATCTGCGCCCGTTCGTCCGCCAAGGGCTTGGCCGTGCCCACGTCCATCCCCCGGTAAAAGAGGCGCGAATCGGCGGAGATGATCTCGCCGTTTAGTTCGGCGGCCAGGCGGAGGGAGAGTGCGGTTTTGCCAACGGCCGTTGGCCCCACCAACACCAGCAACCGGCCTCGTTTCTCCGGCGACTTTACCATCCCAACACCGCGTCCGGCGTGTGGTCGCAGCGCAGCAACTTGCCCCCTGCATCCAATTCCACCGCTACCAAATCCACCCGCCAATCGGCGTCTAAATCGTGGGCCAGCATATATTGCTCGGCCACCGCCAGCAGCGTTTTTTGCTTGGCGGGTGTCAGCCCTTCCTCCGGCAACCCCATCCCTCGTCCGCGCCGCGTCTTCACCTCGACAAAGACGTATTCCGCCCCCGCCTGGGCCACCAGGTCCACTTCCCCCTGGCGGCAGCGCCAATTGCGGGCCACGATCTTGTACCCCTGAGCTTCCAAATAAGTCGCCGCCACCGATTCTCCCCAGCGGCCGAGCAGTTGCCGATCATTCATAGCGATTGACGATTGACGATTGACGATTGACGATTGACGATTGACGATTGACGATTTTACCAGCTACCAACTACCAACTACCAACTACCAACTACCAACTACCAACTACCAACTACCAACTCCGCCACCTCCTTCGCTGCTTGCGGGCGGGCGTGGCGCAGGCAGTTGGCGCGGAGGTGGGCGAGGTGGGCCGGGTTGGCGAGCAGGGTTTCGATTTGGGCGGCGAGGGCGGAAACGGCCGTTTCCCCCATCACCGCGCACCCTTCGGCCAACAGCCAGTTGGCGTTGGCCTGCTCCTGGCCGGGGCCGACGCCCCGCAGCAACAGTGGCAAGCCGCAAGCCAACGATTCGGCCGCTGTCAGGCCGCCGGGTTTGGTCAACAGCAGGTCACTGGCCAACATCCAATCGCCCACATTCTCCATAAATGGTAACAGCTTGACTGGGAAGGGCAAATATGGGGCGAACGCCTGTAACCCCGCCAGGTTCTCCCGATTGTTACCGGTGATGACCACGATCTGTGGCGGCGCGGCGGGCGGCTCGGCTGCCCAGTGGGCGAACAGGCGCAGCATCATTTGGGCGAATTCGGCGTAAGGCCCGGTGTTCCAACCGCCGGTGACGGCCAGCAATGTGGGCCGATCCTCCAGGCCAAGCTGGCGGCGCAGTTCTGGCTGCGCCGGGTGGGGGCGGTTGAAGTGGGCGGCGATGGGGATGCCCAGGTTGTGGATGCGCTCCGGGGCCAGGCCGCGCCCGGCCATCTGCTGCGCCGCCTCCTCCGTCGCCACGACGAAGGCGTTGGTCCCACTCGCCGGCCAGAGGCCATTGGCAAAAAAATCGGTGGCGACGTGGGTGATGGGGGGGAAACGGCCGTTTGCCTCCAGCCACGCCCAACTTAGCAAACGACCGGGCATGGCGTGGGTGCAGACGCAAGCCCGTGGCGCCGCCTCCGCCACCAACTGCCCCATCAGCCTGACCAGATCAGAGAGGTGCAGCGCCCGGCCCAGAGCGTGTTGCGCTTCGTCGTCGCTCCACATCTGGTCGTACCAGGAGGGGAAGAATTTCAGGGTGAGGGCGTAGAGGTTGTTGGCGACGGCCGGTAAGTGCGGCCAGACGGCCGCCAACACGTCTACCACCTGGCAGGCGCGGCCAAACCGCCCGGTTAGCGTCTCGGCCAGCGCTTCGGCCGCCCGCCGATGCCCAGAACCAATAGCGGCATAGAGGATGAGGACGTCTGTGTTCATGATGGCTGGCTCGAACTGTCAACAGTCAACTGTCCACTGCCAACTGTCCACTCCCCTAAGCATGAGCCAGTAGCCAGCGATGCAGGTGAGCCAATCCCAGGTTGCAGGCCCACTGTTGGATGTGCCTGGGATGGCCGCTAAAGGATCGCTGGGTGACGGAAATGCCCCGCCCGGAGGCCAGAATTACGTTTAGCTGCACGCCGCCCGGCGCGGTTTCGTTGTGGATGAAGAGGGCGAGGTGAACGGCCGTTTGCCGCAATAACGCTTCCGCCACATTCCGCTGCCAACCAATCGCCCCACCTTCGCCAGCCATCTCGTCCAGGTGCAAAGCGGCGTTAATCTCTTCAGGGGTATCTGCCGGCAGCAGCGTCACCTGCCCCTTGTCGGTTGCCACGCTCGCCAGAAGTTCAGAGAGAATGTGGCCTGTCTGGCATTCAGCGAGCGCCAACCGGTATTGGCCCTGCGCCAACAGGCGCAAAATGATCACCTCAAGTCGATCCCTACCCTCGCCAAAAACCTGATCGCCCAGGAGTTGGAGGAGAGTTTGCCGCAGCCCGGCAAGCTGCCGCTGCCGTTCCTCGGCCAAATCGGCTTGCACGCGCAACCGAATGTTGGTTTGTCCGGCGTAAGAATCGAAACTGATGCGCTGGTTGGGGGTCAGATAAACGTTTGCCAACTGTTGGCGCAAGGTGCTTTCCATCACCCCGACCGTGCGCAAAATCAGCCACTCTGAGGTGACATTGATTCGCTGCCGCAGATAGGGGAAAACTTTGGTCTCCAGCAGGTAAGCCATCTCGCGCCTGTTTCCTGGCAGGCAGACCAGCAGCCCTGGATGCCTGTCTAGCATGAATCCGGCCTGGGGGGTGGCGCTGTCGGCGAGGGGGATGCTGCCGCTCACTAAACCAGTCTGCGAATCCACCGGCAAGAGGGTGACAGTCGCTGCGGCCTGGTAGGCGAAGGCCAACCCGCCGGTGGTGAAGATGATGTCGGCCCGGTCCAGGGCAATGCGGAAAGACTCGATGATATGCCCGAGGTTATCACCGACGGTCACTTTGTACGCAAGTTCCGCGTTTAGCTCCTGCAAGGCACGGGTGATGTAGGCCGCGTTTGTGTCCAGGATGTCGCTGACCAGTAAGGCCGTGCCGATGCTGATGATTTCGACTTTCATGTTACGGCAATGAAATAACCAACTTGCCGAAGCTGCGCCGGTTATGTCTTGTGTTTGTCTGGTTCTGCGGCTCCAGCCCCGTCTCGGTCGCGCTCTGCGTTACGGTACACGACGCGATGTCTCAACATGGCGTTGGACGTTTTCTGGCACAACTTATTACGCCTGCCAACGGCCGTTTCCCACTTGTTTATTCTCCTACTGCGTTTATTTCCCTGAGGGCGATTGTAGCACAAGCCCAACGGGGCGCAATTGACTGTAACGGCCTGTGCGCCCCTGGATCAAGTGGCTGACAGGTGGCTGCCCTGGTCATCTGGACAGGTAAAAACCGACCATTCGCCTGATGCCTGTATGTCGAATCCGGGGTAGGCTATAGAATACCTGAGACTGCTATCCGAAACCTGAGCGGTTTTCAAAAAACTATCAGGCTTGAATGGTTCAGAAGGAACTGGACGACACTGGCGAAATTTGAATTTCCGTAGAGGCGTTGCATTGCAATCTCTCTACGCCTGCAAGGAAGAATTATATGTCTAGCTCTCCTGTTATTTCTGCGGAGATTGGGCCGGAAGCAACGGCCGTTCCCGAACGGCCGTCTGCCTGGCTTTTCGCTTTACGTGGTTTTTCTAACGGCGTCATCTGGGGAGCCATCCTGGTGACTGCTTCGCTGGCGGTGGAATTGAACTTTGGCGTGCCGCGCTTGCTGCTGGCGGTTGTGTTGGGCTTTTTGGGCTTTGCCTTCGTCTCGGCCGGTGAGGGCATTGTTGTTCTGTTGTGGAAGGTGTTGGGCTGGCTCTTTGCCCGCCTGAAGTTTGAGCGCGGCAGGCGAGTGCTGCGCGCCGCGCCGCCGGTGCCGCTTGGCCGCATCATCGGTGCGTTTGTCTACGTCGCTGGCGACCTGCTCTGGCCGAATTCCTTCTTGCAGCACGTGGTTTTGCCGGTGGCGGGGGAGATTGCCATTCTCCTGGCCGGGGTGACGCTGATGCTGATCGCTCTGGCGCGGATGGACGGCCGTTCCCGCCCGGCCCAAATCGCCCTCCTCGCCCCGCCCGCCGCCCTCATCCTGGCGTTTGCCGTGTGGGTGGCCTATCCGGGCTTTGCTGGTTACGTGGCGCAGGTGGGGGAAACGGCCGTTTCCCCTCCCCTCACCCTGGAAAACCCCGGCCAACCCGGCCCTTACGCCGTCGAAAGCCTCACCTATGGCAGCGGCCAAAGCCAGCGGCGGCCAGAATTTGGCGCAGCGGCCGCCCTGATCACCCCCACAGTAGACGGCACGCCCCTGTTCAGCGGCTACAGCGGCCTGGTCGCTTCCTTCTACCAATGGTACTGGGGCTTCGATTATCACCAACTTCCGCTCAATGGCACGGTCTGGTATCCGGCGGACGCTGCGGGGCCGCTGCCCCTGGTCCTCATCGTCCACGGCAACCACGCCATGAGCGAGCCGTCTGACCCTGGCTACACCTACCTGGGCGAACATTTGGCCAGCCGGGGCTATATCGCCGTCTCTGTGGACCAAAATTTCCTCAACGGCCTTATGTTTTTCGATGGCGAGAACGCCGAAATGCCTTTGCGCGCCTGGCTGCTGCTGCAACACTTGCGCCAGTGGCAGGCGTGGCAGGAGACGCCGGGCAATCCCTTCGCCGGGCGAGTGGATTTAGACCGCGTGGCGCTTATCGGCCATTCGCGGGGCGGCGAAGCAGCGGTTTGGGCGGCCGAAATGAACGACAAGACGATACCCGGCCTATCCGACGCGGCCGATTTTGGCTTTGGCGTGCGCGGCGTGGTCTCCATCGCCCCATCAGACGCCTACACCGGGCCGGGCGGTCGTAAACCGCTGCTCAACCAGACGAGTTACCTGCTCCTGGGGGCGGGCCACGACGCCGACACCTATCTACTTTATGGAAAGCAGCAATACAGTCGGCAGCGTCTCAGCCCGGAAGCGGACGTTTTTAAGGCGCTGGTTTATGTCTACCAGGGCAATCACGGTCAATTCAACAGCGTTTGGGGTGATCAAGATCGCGGGCTGTATAACTCCTGGCTGCTGAACCGGGCGCCGCTGCTCAGCGAAACGGAACAGCAAGAGGCGGCGAAGGTGGCGATCACGGCCTTTCTCCAGGCAGCCCTGTGGGATGAGGCGGCCTATCGGGCGTTGTTCCGCAACCCGACAACGGCCGTTTCCTGGTTGCCCGAAACGCTCATCGTCACCCAATATCAGGACGCCATCTGGCGCGCAGCGGGCCAGGGCGGCGCAGCCCAGGGCGGTCTCTCTGCCCGGATAGAGGCGCTGACCTTGCGCGACGGCCAGACGAGCCAGGGCGTTCAGGCGCTCCGCCTGGCCTGGCCGGACGGTTCGCAGCCCCAATACGCCATCACCCTGCCGGAAGGCCAGACGGCCGATTGGGGGTTGACGCCAGACCACGCGCTGACTTTTGCCCTGGCCAGCGTGCCGGGCGAGCCGGTGGCGGCGGGGTTGGTGGTGGAGGTGGAAACGGCCGTTGGCCAGACTGCCCGCCTGCCCCTGAGCGATTTTGGCCCCATTCTGCCTCCGCTGCCCGCCCACCTGGTGAAGGCCGGCTGGCTGGCCGGTCTGACCGGTTTCCCCGCCAAAATCGCGCCGGAGGAGGTGGTGCTGCAAAGTTACACCCTGCCGCTCG
>CAYONK010000024.1:1346-15125 GCA_964405285.1 uncultured Ardenticatenaceae bacterium | reverse complement strand
ATCGGAGTAAAAATGGTACAGGTAACAAACGAGCAAGCAAAAACAATTGCACAAGAATTTGATCCACAAACCATCAACTACGCCCTCACTGATCCCAACCGAGTCTCTACTTCTCGTCTGGGGTTTGCCGCCAAGGCTTTCCTGGACTACTTCATTGTCATCCCCGGTTTACTGCTGATCTCCCCTTTATTCATCTTGCTGGCCCTGATGGTCAAACTGGATTCGCCCGGCCCCATTATTCACCGGCGGCGAGTGTTGGGGCGCAACGGACGGGTCTTTTATGCCCTGAAGTTCCGCACCATGCATGTGAACGGCGATGAGATTCTGGCCCGCTACCCTAAACTGAAGCAAGAACTGGATCAAAATTACAAGCTGAAGTTCGATCCGCGCGTCACTCGTGTTGGCGCGATCTTACGCAAATACAGCCTGGATGAGCTGCCGCAGCTTTTCAACGTCCTGGCTCAAGACATGTCCTTGATCGGTCCGCGCATCATCGCGCCCGATGAAATTGTCAAATATGGGCCATACGGCGCGACACTGCTCACGGCCATGCCCGGTCTGACCGGTTTGTGGCAGGTTAGCGGCCGTTCTGACACTTCTTATGACCAGCGAGTGGCTTTAGATATGCAATACATCCACAACTGGTCCATCTGGGCAGATATTAAAATTCTGTTCCGCACGCCCCTGGTCATCTTAAAAGGGGATGGCGCTTATTAATTGTTGAGCGCGGCCAATAATATCCGTAAATCGAAGGCCGAACACCGGTTTCCGCCAGCATTCACCACAGGCGTCGCCGGACGGCCCCCTCGCCAAGAAGTATCGCCTCAGGCACACGATGAGACGCCCCAACCAGTAATGGTTGGGGCGTTTTTTATCAGGTCTGGCAAGGTGGCTGATTTATGCTAAACTGGCCGAATGATTGAAATTGATGGTAGCCAGGGCGAAGGTGGGGGACAGGTTTTACGCACCTGCCTCAGTCTGTCGGCGTTGACCAAACGGCCGTTTCGCCTCCACCACATCCGCGCCAAACGAAAAACGCCGGGGCTGCGCCCTCAGCATCTGACAGCCGTTCGCGCCGTCGCCGCCCTTTGTCAGGCCGATGTCGTTGGCGACCATCTCAACGCGGACTGCCTTGAGTTTTACCCGCAGACCCGGCCGCAGGGAGGTTCCTACACCTTCGACGTGGCCGAGGCGACCCAGGGTGGTTCGGCCGGGGCTGTGACGCTTATTTTTCAGGCGATTCTTTGGCCGCTGCTCTTCGCCGACGAGCCAACCCACGTCACCCTGCGCGGTGGAACCCACGTGCCCTTTAGCCCGCCTTTACATTACCTCAGCGAAGTTGCGGCGCCAGCTTTTGCCCGCCTCGGCGCGGAGTTCAGCCTGGACCTGGCAGCCTGGGGTTGGTATCCGGCGGGCGGGGGCGAGATACGCGCCGAAATTCACCCCGTCTCGCACCTTCGGGCTACATCCTTCAGCAGTCCTAAAGCGCCAACCAGCGGCGACCAGCCGGCCGTTTCCGGCGTGGCAGCCGTTACCAATCTTCCTTCGCATATCCCGCACCGAATGGCCCGGCGAGCGGACAATTTGTTGCGTCAGGCAGGCTGGAGGACAAAGATAACGGCCGTTCGTGAAAGCGGCCGGGGACCGGGGGCTGGCTTGTTTCTATGGCTGCCTCAGGCAGGGTTTACCAGCCTGGGCCGACCGGGGCTTCCGGCAGATAAAGTGGCAGAAACGGCCGTTGCCGATCTGCTCGCTTTCGCCAAAAGCCAGACTGACCTAGACAAACATCTGGCCGATCAACTGCTGCTGCCCCTGGCATTGGCTTGCGGCCAGACCCAGTTTAGCGCCGAACAATTGACCCAGCACACCCTCACGAACGCCGATCTCCTGCGGCGCTGGCTAGACCTCCCCCTTACCATCGAAGGCGAACCAGGTCAGCCCGGCCGCATCACCATCGAAGGCATCGGCTTGAAAAGAGCCGGATAAATACCCCGGCTAGTCAGCGACTTCCAAGACCCTCGACTACCTGACCACCCAACCACCAGACTACCAGACTACCCGACTACCCGACTACTAGACTACTAGACTACTAGACTACCAGTCCACAAAACCCCATGTTTGAACTCATCTTCCTCGGTACTTCATCTTCCGCCCCATCAGTCCAGCGAGGACTCTCAGGGCATATCATCTTGCACCGCCAATACCGTTTTCTGTTAGATTGTGGCGAAGGTACGCAGCGCCAGATTTTACAGAGCGGCCTCGGCTTCAAGCGTCTTAACAAAGTGCTGTTAACGCACAGCCACCTGGACCATATCTTGGGACTGGGCGGCCTGGTCTCCACCCTCACCCGATGGGAAAACCTGGAGAGTATTGATATTTACGGAGGTAAAGCAACGCTGAAGCGCGTCCATGACCTTCTCTTTCGCGTCGTATTCCCCGGCGGGCAAACACCGCTCGACGTCAATCTGATCACGCTAAAGCCGGGCGTTTTTCTCTCCGATGACAAATTTGCGCTTTCGGCCTTCCCGGTTAGCCACCGAGGACCGGACTGCTTTGGCTTTTTGTTTGAGGAGAAGGAAAGACGGCCGTTTCTCGACGACAAAGCCCAAGAGCTAGGCGTCCCTTTCGGTCCGGAGCGGGGCAAGCTGGTGCGCGGTGAAACCATCCAACTGGCCGATGGCCGGATCATCCAACCAGACGACGTGTTAGGCGAAGTAATCCCCGGCACGAAATACGTCCACATTGGCGATGTCGGCCGCACCGACAACCTCGTGGAAATCTGCCGCGACGCCGACGCCCTGGTGATCGAAGCCACTTACACCGAAGAAGAAGCAGAGATGGCCCAACAATTTGGCCATATGACGGCCGCCAGGGCGGCCCACCTGGCCCGCGAAGCCAACGTGCATAGCCTGATTCTAACCCACCTCTCCCGTCGTTACGCTGAACGCGACGTACGCCGTGAAGCGCAAGCCATTTTCCCCAATACCTTTGTCGCCCGCGATTTCGATCACTTTCAGATCACTCGCGACGGGGCGCAGCGCCTACCGGCGCAGCAGGGATGATAATGGATCCTTCAGATCTCGCAGGGTCTCTGCATCAGGGGAGGGCTGCCAAGACAGCAACCAGAGAATTCCTCAGAGAGCCAGAAATCGTAAGATCGGCAGCAGCTTACCACTTTCAAGAAAATATGCTATCTTTAAGGGCGTACGAGGCACTATGACCACATCAGAACCGCCACGCGCCTGGCAAGATGACCAACACCGTCTCGTAGTACAAGCCCACGTCACGGCTTTCGCCGAGTTGTGCGAAGTTGCCTTGCCCCATCTTTCCCACTTTCTGCAAGCGCAGTTCCCCCAATTTGAGACCCACATGCACGATGGCGTGGCAGCCGATACGCTGCTCGCTTACCACGAACGCCCTCAGCAGTACGATCCCGCCAGGCTCTCCCTCTTTGCCTATTTGCGCATGGCGGCCCGCCGCGATTTTCTCAATGCGATTGACAAAAAAACGCGCCAGGAGCGGCGGCTGCTCGACATTGACGACCCAGCCATTCAGACCATCTTAACAGATGAACCTTCCCCTGAAGAATTGCACCTTTCCGAAGTCTGGTTGCAAGAATACACCGGTCTTAACCGGGAGGCATTTCTCGAAGCTTTCAGTGTCACGCTGTCGGAAAGCGACCGGCGCATCTTCGAGCTGATGCTCACCGGCGCGCGCCAAACAGAACCATATGCCGCCCTGATGGGTCTGTCGCTCTTGAGTGTGCCGACACAGCGTCAGGAAGTTAAACGGGCCAAAGATCGCATCATGGTCCGGTTCAAGCGCTTTGCTCAATCTTTCATGGATGAGTCATGAGCGCGCTGCGCTCCGAGTTGACCATTCAGGTCTGATAGGCTTTTAGGGCATGGTTCAACTTGCGCGAAACGTTCTTCTGAACTGAATGGGGCTTCCCCATTAAACTGGCAGACGATTGCTCTGGTGGAAATCTGTCGGGTCAAACAGACGCATAAAAAAAGCCCTTCTGTGATTGGAACAGAAGGGCTTCAAGCTAAACTGTGGTCTTACAATCTGGCGGGCCGGCTAGAAATCAAAGGCGTCATCCGCGCCACGAATCTCCTGCACACGCCCTTCGATGTCTGGTGGGGTAAAGTCCCCTTCCTTGCTCCAGACGTGGAACTTGATGGACAAACGCTCGAAGTAGCTCTTCGGTGGCAAACTCGGGTCTGTGCCATACTCAATCGCCGTGATTTCCGCGTTGAGAATCAAGGAAACAGTCTCTAAAACGATAGTCTCATTCTCTTGGGCCAGAATCTGCTCTGCCCCTTTGGTAGCCAGCTTTGCCTTTAGCCCATCGTCGAAAAAGGCGTGATCGCTCATCAAAATCTTGGTGCGCGTACGAATGTCATTCTTGTCGAACAACCAAACCTCAAAGGCCGTCACGTTGCGCGGTGAGCCGGCGCCGATGGATTCGGCAATGGCAATGCCGCAATCGCCCAAGAAATCTTGCCCCTGGCTTTCGATGGGGAAAGAGTACTCAAATCGGTCGTCACCCCAGGCATAGGTCGTATCCACGCTGGCGATGGGCACAGTCCCTGCTTCATCACCGGCATCGAACACCGGCGCCGCTGCCGGGACGCGACTCGCCGGCCGATTCTCTTCGACCATGAGCGCGTTACGCCGGTTCAAAACTAAGAGGATGGCCCCCACCAAGACGGCGAAGAGCAGGATGAGGAACAAGACGGTCAGCAGGTTGCTGCCACCTTCTTCTTCCGCCGCGGACGGACCGCCGGTGACGCCGGCGCACCCCTGACCTTGATTGAGAACAGAGGCGACTGCTTGCAATCGTTGCGCTTCAGCCGGATCTCCAGTGCGGCTGGCCAGATCGCAAGCAGCGTTTACGCCACCCCAACCCCCTAATGCCTGCTGTACCTTCTGCGTATTGTTGTCGAACGAATACGCATCGGCCACAGCCCGAACAAAGGAATCCTGATATTGTTGGGATAAAGCGTTTGGCGCGGCGTCCACCCAGGTAACTGGTGTGAGATTCCAGCCAAATATAACCAGGCCAATAAAAAAGCCAATGGCAAAAACAATCAGTAAAGAAATAACGGGTTGTCTGCGAATAAAATCCATATGTCACCTACCTTCTAGCTCCTGGCGGGAACGAATCAACAGTGACATCCCCTCTGCGAAATGAATCTTATCACAACTCATTGGGGCGTCAAGTTATGTTGAATTCTTTCCTTTACACTTTCCCCTGTGGTATACTTTGCAGCGATTTTCTAAATAACATAATGCCTCGAAATCCTGTCAGGGCTTGAGGGATTAACGCTCACCAGGATGACGAAGTTTCGTTGCAACGCGAAACAGCCAGGAGATTTGCACTGTGAAACATTACCTGAGCATTGCGGATTTGACCCCCGATGAACTGCATAATTTATTGGATCTCGGCCTTTCGTTGAAAGCAGAATGGCGACAGGGTGGCAACCGGCCTTTGTTGAAGAACAAGAGTCTGGCGCTGCTGTTCCAGAAACCCTCTTTGCGCACCCGTGTCTCATTTGAAATGGCGATGGTGCATTTGGGTGGTTATGCCTTCTATCTATCGCCGAACGAGGTGAAGATGGGCGGGCGCGAAAGTGTGCCGGATGTGGCGCGTGTGTTGTCTAGCTACGTGGATGGCATCATGGCTCGCGTGTTCGACCATCAACATATTCTTGATCTGGCTGCATATTCGTCTGTGCCGGTGATCAATGGTTTGTCTGACTACAATCACCCGGCGCAAGGGCTGACGGACGTTTTTACGGTTTTGGAGGATAAGGGCAAGCTCGATGGCCTGAAGTTGGCTTACGTGGGCGATAGCAATAACGTGACGCGCTCGCTGATGTTTGCCGCGATGAAGCTGGGAATGCACATGACGGTTGCCTCTCCGGCCGGATATAACTTGTCGGCTGACGACGCGCGGCTGGCGGCGGAGATGGCGACGGGTGGGGCGACGTTGGAGTTGATGGAGGATCCGGCAACGGCCGTTGCCGACGCCGACGTCATCTACACCGATGTTTGGACCAGCATGGGCCAGGAAGCTGAAGCCGCCGAACGCGCCAGAATCTTCCCACCTTACCAGGTAAACCAGACCCTTCTGAGTAAAGCCAGACCAGATTGCATCGTCCTCCATTGTCTACCCGCCCATCGGGGCGACGAAATCACCGACGAAGTCGCCGATGGTCCGCACTCCCGTCTCTTCCAGCAGGCAGAAAACCGGATGCACGCCCAAAAGGCGATCCTGGTGAGTTTGATGGCAGAATGAAGTGACCAGTACACAGTGAATGCTGTAGGCATAGTGCCCCTTGTTCACTGTACATCGTAAATCGGAGACCCAATGGCTAACACCCGCGCCCGTTATGACGAAGCCCTAAATAGGGGGCATACCTATGCCTGGGACCAGCGCTGGGCTGAAGCCATTGATTCGTTTCGTGAGGCGGCTCTGGCCGAGCCGGCCGAGCCGGCCCCGTATGCAGGTCTGGGCATGGCTTATGCGGAATTGGGTCAGATTGAAGAAGCGCTGGAAAATTACAAACTTGCCGCCCGCTACTCGCAAGGGGAAGTGATGCACTTGCAGCGCGTGGCCGAAATGCAAGAGCGGCTTGGCCTGGAGGGTGAGGCGGGTAAAACGTATATGGCCATTGGCGAAGTGGAGTTGAAGCGAGGCCGTCTGAACGATGCCATGCACAACTGGCATCGAGCGGTGCGACTGGAGCCAAACCTGCTACGAGCGCACCAACGGCTGGCTTCGGTTTACCAGCGTCAGGGGGCAGTCCGCAACGCTATTCAGGAGTATCTGGCCATCGCCCGCATTTTGCAGGGTCAGGCGGAGCCGCAAAAGGCGCTGCAAGCCTGCCAGATGGCCCTGCAACTCGATCCGCGTAACCCCGACGTCCTGACGGCTATTGAGTTGGTGAAGCAAGGGGAATCTTTGTCTGGCAAGGCGGCTCCGGCCGGTAATGCCAGCAAATCTAGCGGCTTGTTGAGCCGGGCGATGGACCTGGAAAAAGATGTGCGGGATTGGAAACTGGATCGACAGGTGGTGGAAACGGCCGTTCCCGTGCAAGACGCCCGCCGCATGGCCATGGAACAACTGGCCGATGAACTGTTTGAGGAAAAAGAAGAGGAAGAGCAAACCGCCGCCAAACTAGAGCGCGACTTCCTCATCAGCCAGGCCCTCGACTATCAGCGGCGTGGCCTGACCAACGAAGCGATCAGCGCCTACGAACAAGCCTTGGCCACCGGCCTCAGCAGCACGGCCGCCCGTTTCAACCTCGGCCTGCTTTACCAGGACAAACTCCGCTTTGAAGACGCCATCCGCGAATTTGAATACTCGGTCAAAGACCAGGAATACCGTCTGGCCAGCTACTTTGCCCTGGGCGAATCCTACCGGGCACGCGGCCAGATCAACAAATCAATCGAAAGCTTCATCAACGTCCTCAAAATTGTAGACATGGCCACCGTGCGCCACGATCAGGCCGACCGTCTGATCGAACTGTACGAAAATTTAGCCGACAGCCTGGTGACGCAGGGCGAGCCGGAAAAAGCCACCGCCTTTGCCAACTCCCTGGTGGAATTCCTCGGCCACAAAGGGTGGCAAGACAAGGTAAAAGAAGCGCGGCAGCGGTTGGATGCCTTCTCCGACACCGGCATGATGATTTTGGGCGATGTCCTCACCTCCGGCACAGAAAAAGTGCTGGAGTCCCTTTACCTCAGCCAGGAATATACCCGGCGTGGCATGTATAACACAGCCATCGAAGAGACTTACCGGGCTATCCAGCTCTCGTCGGACTACTTACCGGCTCACATTCAACTGGGTGAAGTGTTGGCCAAACAAGGCCGCCTGGAGATGAGCGCCTCCAAGTTTGCCATGATCGCTGCCACCTTCAAGACGCGCGGCGATGTAAACGGGGCGATCATAGCCTACGAAAAGGTGTTGGAATTGACGCCTTTAGATCTCTCTGTGCGGGGGCGGCACATTGATCTGCTCAAACAACATGGCCGGATTGACCGCGCCCTGGAGCATTATGAGCAGATGGCTGAGACCTATTACCAGTTGGCCCAGGTGGAGAAGGCGCGCGACGTCTATCAGGAGGCGTTGAAGCTGGCCCCACGCGGCTCGGCGGAGCGGAATTGGCCTAAGAAATTGCTCAAGGCGATGGCCGACATTGACATCCAGCGGTTAGAATGGCGGCGGGCGCTCCCCTCATTGCGCGATCTGCATGAAGTGCAGCCGGACGATGAATGGACGGCCCTGACGCTGGTGGATATGTATTTCAAGGTCGGCCAGCCCAACAATGCCATTCGCACATTGGATAAGTACCTGATGCAGTTGGTGCGCTCCGGCCGGGGAGTGAAGGTGCCGGGGATTTTGCAGGATATGGTGGAACAACGGCCGTCTGACCCCAACCTGGTAGACCGTTTAACCCGGTTCTATATCCAACAAAACCGCCGCCAGGAAGCCGTCGCCATCCTCGATAAGCTAGGCGAGGCCCAGCTTGAAGCAGATGACAAAGAGGGCGCGATTGTAACCATCGAGAAAATCCTGACCCTAAACCCACCCAATGCAACCGGTTATCAGCAACTACTCGCCCAACTAAAGTAACACCAACGTAACACCAACGTCTCTCAACCAGGCGACCTTTGTGGACGCCGTTATAAACTCTCCACGCATAGATCACTGGATAGACCCGAAGGATTAAAAACCTTTCGGGTCTTTTCAGGGCAATCGCTTTCTAGCCACAAATCAAGCATATTCGCTTCTTGAAGAAGATAGGACACAGATTTTCACAGATGAACACAGATGAAAGCGGTGAAATCTGTGTTCATCTGTGTTGATCTGTGTCCCATTTTTTTGGAAAGCGATTGCCCTGCAGGACTTTTGCCTATAGCAGACGAGAAAGGGTGTTTGGGGTACAATCCAGGGTCAAGTAGGAGATGGTGAGGTGTTTGATACCCTTTTTGGCAACCAGGGCGTAACGATTACCTGGCTCGACTTAATTGATATTTTGTTGGTGACATTGGTCATCTACGGCGTCTTTGTGCTGATCCGTGGTACGAGGGCGGTGCAAGTGCTGCGCGGGTTCATCGTGCTGGCCCTCGGTTTTTGGTTGTTGGCGCGCTACGTAGAGTTGCCGGCGTTTGCCTCGTTGGTGGGCAATGCGACTTTTCCTTTTCTCCTGCTTTCTATTCCAGTGATCTTTCAGCCGGAGATCAGGCGCGCGCTGGAGCAGTTGGGCCGCACCGGCAGTGTGCTGCGCCTGTTCCAACGTAATGAAGTAGACTCGGTGATCATCGCCGTGAAAGACGCCTGTCTGCGCCTATCACAGCGACGCCATGGGGCGTTGATCGTTTTTGAGCGAGACACCGGATTGCAAGAATATATTGACACCGGCATTCTGCTAGACTCGGAAGCATCGCCAGAGTTGCTGCTAACCATCTTTAACAAAAATACCGAACTGCATGACGGCGCGGTGATCGTGCGCGGCCGACGGTTGGCGGCCGCTGCCTGTGTGATGCCTCTTTCTACCAGTAGCCTCTCTGACCGGCAAATGGGTTTGCGCCACCGGGCGGCCCTGGGCATCAGCGAGGTGAGTGATGCGGTCGCCCTGGTTGTGTCTGAGGAGACTGGGCAGGTTTCGATAACGCATAACGGCCGGATTATCCGGCGCCGGGATCCTTCTCGCCTGGATGAAATTCTGGACGAATTCTTGCAAAACCGGCCCGGCCGTTTTCGCGGAGTGGGCAAATGAAACTGGTTCGCAGCCTGCTCTCCAATCTATTTACCTTGCTGCTCTCCTTGCTGCTGGCTGTCTTGATCTGGCTGAACGCCTCGTTGGAAAATAACCCAGTTCGGCTGCAATCTTTCCAGATACCCTTGGAATACATCGGCCAGCCGGAGAATAGCATCCTGACGGCCGAAACTGAAAACGTCATCATCATCGTGGAGGGCCGCTCGTCTGTCGTCAGCCAGTTGACGTTGGAAGATTTTCCGGCGTTGATTGACCTCAGTCGGGTTCCGATTGGCGAAGACACGATGGCCAACGTGATCGTGCAGCCGCGACGAAGTGGCGTGGACGTGAATGCTATCTCGCCGGTCCAGGTCCGAGTGCGGCTCGATCAATTAGTCAGCCGTGACGTGCCGGTGGTGTTGGACGTTCGGGGCAGCGTGGCCCGGGGGCATACCCAGGGCATACCGCTCACCGATCCGGAGATGATCACTGTTGTCGGCACGCCAGATCAGGTGGATCGGCTGGATTCGGCGCGGGTGACGGTCTTTCTGAACAATGTGAGTGATACGTTTATCGCAACCCCCATCCCGATTTTTTATGACCGGCAAGGGCGGGTTGCCAGCACCAGTGGTTTGCGCAGCGTGAGCCACGAAGAGGTGCGCGTGACCATTCCGGTTGAAGAATCGGCCGACTATGCGGAAAAGTTTATTGAGGTGGATTGGCGCGGCGCGCCGGCCGATGGCTATCGCTTGCTCAGTATCCAGGTGGAGCCGCCCAGTATCCTGGTGCGCGGTTTGCCGACGCGCCTGACGCAGATCACCCAGATTCGCACCGAGCCGATTGACATCACCGGCCTGACGGAGACGTTTACGCAGCAGGTGGTTCTGAATTTCCCGCTTGGGATCACGCCGGACGAGGTGCAAACGATTCTGGTGACGGTGGAGATTGAACCGATTTTGACCACCGGGGTGTATAATCGGCCGGTTGAAGTGTTGGGGCTGGAAAGCGGGTTGACGGCGACGGTGGACCCGGAAGAGGTGCGCGTGATTCTCTTCGGTCCGCTGCCGGTGTTGGACACGTTACCGGAAGAGGAGGTGCGGGTGATGGTGGAGGCTTTTGGCTTGCTGACCGGGACGTATAGTCTGGAAACGGCCGTTTCCCTCCCAGATCGCGGCATCGAATTGCGGCTGGTTCAGCCTTCGCTGGTCAGCGTTACCATCGGCCAGGCCGTGACTGAGACGTCGAGCAGTCCGTCAACCAGCCAATTGTTACCCTCGAACCGACCCAGACCGCCTGTCGAGTTCCTGGTTGGTAAAAGGGCCGGGCGTGTGATAACGGCCGTTTTCCCATCCGTTGACGTAAAAAAGGTGTGGACTCACACAATCCATCCCACGCCTTTAGTGAAAATATAATGCCTGTAAAACCTTTAGTCGCTCTGGTGGGCCGCCCCAACGCGGGCAAGTCCACCCTCTTTAATCGCATCATCGGCCGCCGCCTGGCCGTCGTCTCCGACGTGCCCGGCACCACCCGCGACCGCCTCTACGCCGACGCCGACTGGGCTGGCGTCCATTTCACCGTCGTAGACACCGGCGGCATCGAACTGCTCGACGGCTGGCATACCGAACCCCTCTCCGAAGACTCCGAGCAATTTCTCCCCCTCATCCGCAAGCAGGCGGCCATCGCCATCCAGGACGCCGACGTTATCGTCCAGGTGGTAGACGGCCAGAGCGGCGTCACCGCTGCCGACCGCGAGGTAGCCGACATCCTCCGCCAATCGAAGAAACCCATCGTCGTCGCCGCCAACAAACTGGAATCCAGTAAATTATGGGATGACGCCGTCGAATTCTACGAACTCGCCCTGGGTGAAGTGTTCGCCATCTCCGCCCTGCATGGGGCCGGGACCGGCGACCTGCTCGACGCCATTACCGAAGCCATCCTGGAGATCGCCCCAGACGCCACCGAAGAGGAAGAAGAGGAAGAAGACGACTCGATCAAAGTCGCCATCCTCGGCAAACCCAACGCCGGGAAATCCACCCTGCTCAACAAACTCATCGGCGAAGATCGGGCCATCGTCAGCCCCATCGCCGGGACCACCCGCGACGCCACCGACACCAAACTCACCTGGGATGGGCAAGAATTCACCCTGATAGACACGGCCGGCATCCGGCGGCGCGGCAAAATTGACCCCGGCGTGGAAAAATACAGCGTCCTGCGAGCCATCAAAGCGATGAAACGGGCCGACGTGACCCTGCTGCTGATTGACGCCTCGGCCGGGATCACCGCCCAAGACACCCATATCGCCGGAATGCTGCAAGAAGAGTCGGTCGCCGTGATCATCCTCGTCAACAAATGGGACGCCATCGAAAAAGATTCCTTCACCATCTACGAATTCGAGAAGCAGTTACGCCACGAATTCAACTTCATCGCCTACGCCCCCATCCTCTTCATCTCCGCCCTGACCGGGCAGCGGGTGAATAAAATCCTGTCCAAAGTGCAAGAGGTGGCCGAAACCCGCCAATTCCGCATCCCCACCGCCGACCTGAACAAGTGGATGCGCGACGTAACCACCCAACACCCGCCGCCGAGCAAGGCGGGCAAGCGGGTGAAATTCTTCTACACCACCCAGGTCAGCGTCGCCCCACCGACGATTGTCATGTTTGTTAATAAGCCGGAATGGGTCCATTTCAGCTATGAACGCTACCTGGAAAATCGCCTGCGCGAAACCTACCCCTTCGAGGGCACACCCGTGCGCCTCTTCTTCCGCGCCCGCAGCGAAGACCGTTTTGCCAAATAGGAGGAGATTGGAGACTGGAGATTGGAGATTGCTCTAATCTCCAATCTCTAATCTCAAATCTCCGATCTCTATTCCCCACCAAAGGTTCTTTGTGAGTAAACAATTCTTCCCCTACTATGCCCAAACCGCGCCCGGCGCGGAGGAGATCGCCTGGCTGGAAATTCGCTGGCGGCTGCCCGGCGTAAAATTCGGCGAATACCTCTTCGCCAAAGAGCAAAACGGCATTGTCACCTTCGCCTACCAGGGCGAGAGCGCCGACCTGCAAAAGCTGGAAACGGCCGAAGACCTTTTCATCCAGGCCGTCTCCGAGCCGAAGCTGTCACGCGGACGGCGGGACATCAATACCATCCGCGACCTCATCACCAAGTCAGAGAGCCTGGGGCGGGCGGCCAACCTGCTCATGCGCTTCCGCAAATTCAGCCGGCCGCCCTCCTATCGCGTTATCAGCCGAAAATTTGGGCGGCACGAATATCCGCTGAAGGAGGTGCAGAAGGCGGCCATCCAGGGAATGCAGGCGCGTTACCCGAAGTGGCAGCCGGTGGCCGAAGGCGCCCAGGTGGAGTTGTCGGTGGATTTGCTCGGCTCCCATTTGCTCTGCGGCTTCAAAATCAGCGATCCACAGGCGAAGAAGCGGCTGAAGTTGGAGCAGAGCGGGCCGGAACTGATCCGTCCCTCGCTGGCGTCCGCCCTGGTGGTGCTGACGGAGCCGACGGCCGAGGACCGCTTTTTGGATGTGTTGTGCGACAACGGCCGTTTACTCCACACCCGTCGTCGTTTTGGCCCCTACCGCCAACTCATCGGGGCCGACATCGCCGAAGAACCGCTGGAACTGGCCCAGCAAAACCTCAGCACCCGCCGCCAGGGCCGCCTGCCCGACAACATCGCCCTGCACCTTTGGGAATATGACACCCTCCCCCTGGACGAAGCCAGCGTGGACAAAGTCGCCACCGCCCTGCCCGACCGTCAACAAGTCGGCAGTGAGGCAGAAATGCGCGACCTGTACGAAGGGATGTTCGGCGAGATCACCCGCGTCCTCCGCCCCGGCGGCCGCGCCGCCATCCTCAGCCGCGAATACGACCAGGTAAAAGAGACCCTACGCGGCCTGCCCGCCCTGGAAACCCAAACCGGCTACTCCGTCAAAAACGGCGCCCATTGGGGCCGCATCTATATCGTGAAACGATTGCCAGAATTGTTATGAGATTGGAGATTAGAGAT
>CAYONK010000024.1:0-1336 GCA_964405285.1 uncultured Ardenticatenaceae bacterium | reverse complement strand
CCAATCTCTAATCTCCAATCCCTCCTATGATTACGCTAAACGACGACCAACGCGCCATGCTCCGGGGCGACCGGGGGCGGGCGAAACAGATGGGAATGCGGCTGCTGCTGGACATGGCGGCTACCGCCGGGGCGAGCGAACTCATCCCAATCCAGAGCGCCCACCTCTCCGGCGTCTCGCCGCTGACGGGCGGGCTGGGGCTGCGCCAATTTTTAGCCCGGCTGGCCGAGGACGAAGGGGCGCAAGTAGCGGTCCCTACCACTCTGAACGCGGCCGGCTGCGACGAAGCGCAGTTCGCGGCGATGCGGATCGTCGCCCCGAATTTTTTGGAACACCATCAGGAGATCGTCGGCCTTTACACTCGCCTGGGCGTGCGGCCGACCCAATCCTGCACCCCTTATGAGTGGGATGGGGTGGTGACGAGCGGCGCGGCGGCCTGGGCCGAATCGAATGCCATCTGCTTTGGCAATTCCTATTGCGATATGACCACCAACCGGGAGTCTGGCCTGTCGGCGCTGGCCTGCGCCCTGACGGGCTACACGCCGAAGTATGGCCTGCTTTTGGAGGAGGCCAGGAGGCCAAATCTGGAAGTGGTGGTAACGGCCGTTCTCCAAGACCCCACCGACTTCTCCATCCTCGGCGACTGGATTGGCAAGCAGCGGAAGCCGGGCTGGAGGCAGCCCTTCGGCCCCATCCCCTTCATCCGGGGGCTGTCCGCCGATTTAGACCACGAGCAGCGCAAGGCGCTGACGGCCGCCGCCGCCAATTATGGCTGCCCCCTGCTCTACATCGAGGGGTTGGGCGACGCGCCCGCCGGGGAATATCAGGACCATTTGTTGTTTGACCAGGCTGAGTTGGAGAAAAGGTATGAGGAATTGAGGCCGAAAACGGCCGTTTCCCTCATCACCCTCGGCTGTCCCCAGGCCTCCGTTGGCGAACTCCGCGCCGCCGCCCAACTGCTAAAAGGGCGCACCTTGCCCACCGATACCCCGCCCCTCTGGCTCTTCACCTCCGCCCACAACAAAGCCATCGCCGAACGCACCGGCCTGGCCGACATCATCCGCGCCAGCGGCGCGTTGCTGCTGGAAAACACCTGCCCCGAAGTGGTCCCCTACGACCCCGCCTGGGTGCGCCACGTCCTCACCAACTCGATGAAGGCGGAGCATTACATCAAATCGGGCCTCAACGGCATCCCCACTTCCGTCATGACGTTGGCGGATTGCGTGGCCGTCGCTTTTGGCGAAAAGGAAATTGCCGGGGAGCCGGGGAGCGGGGGAGCAGAGGAGCGGGGGAGCAGGGGAGCGGGGGAGAAAGCCGTCTCCCCATCCCCCCTGCC
>CAYONK010000023.1:11715-15681 GCA_964405285.1 uncultured Ardenticatenaceae bacterium | reverse complement strand
GGCGGCTTTTAGCGCCTGTTTGACGGCGTTGAGGCGTTGGCCGAAGGCGGGACGCTCTTCGGGGGGCAGTTGGCCCACCTGCCGGGTGAGCAGGTAGACGCTGCCTTTGCGGCCGAGGGTGTTTTTGTGCCATTCGTCGAGAACGGCCGTTGTCCCCGCCTTTTCCATTTCCTGCAATGATTGGGCGTATAATTCATCTAATTGTGCAAGCATGGTTGACTTCCTAATTTTAACAATCAACGGTGAACAGTGAACAGTCAACGTTTAACCGTTCACCGTTCACTATTACCTGTTACCTGTTAACTGTTGATCTGTTTCTTTCCAGCCGAGAAGCATATCATAATCGGCAGGAAATAAAAAAGGCGCGGGGTTTGGGCCGCGCCTTTCCGGTCAGGGAGGTTGGGTCTGCCAGCTTTTTCTCAGACGAGCGCCACCCCTGCCACGCGCGCAGCGTGAGCGGTGTTGCTAAAAAAGAAAAAGCGGGAAAATCGTACTTGTGACATTTCGTTCATCGTGGCTGCATCATAGCATTGCCCCAATGGCGTGTCAAGCGAGAAATTTGGTTTGGACAGGAGTGTTTTTATGCGGTATTGGCAGTGGATAATTTACCTGGGCTTGCTCCTGGGGTTGGTGGGTTGTATCGGTCTGGTGGAAGAGATGGCCCCGCCAGGAGAAATTGCATTGCCGGAGGGGGAAACGGCCGTTGTCCGCTCCATCATTGACGGCGACACCATCGAGGTGGAACTGGGCGGCCGGCAGGTCCGCCTGCGCTACATCGGCGTAGACACGCCGGAGCGGGACGAACCCTATTACGCCGAAGCGACGGCGGCCAATCGCCAACTGGTCGAAGGGCAAACTGTCATCCTGGTGAAAGATGTCTCCGAGACAGACCGGTTTGGCCGCTTATTGCGTTACGTCTACCTGGAAGATGGCACGTTCGTCAACGCCGAACTGCTGCGGCAAGGCATGGCCCGGCGCGTCACCTTCCCGCCCGACGTGGCGGAGCAAGAGCGGTTCGGCCAGATACAAGAAGAGGCGCGGCTGGCCGGGCGCGGACTGTGGGGCGTTTCCGAACTGCTCGCCCCCTGTAGCTGCGAGGGGAATCTTTACAACTGCGTAGATTTCAGCACACAGGCGGAAGCGCAGACCTGTTATGATTTTTGCCTGACGCAGACCGGGCAGGATATTCACCGGCTGGATGGGCGAGGGGATGGCCGGGCTTGCCGGTCGTTGCCCTGAGGTGGTAGGCGCGGGGGGATGGCTGGGGATAACGGCCGTTTGCCCCCAGCCAGACCATTACCCAATCAACAACGTCGCCTCCGGGTACTGCACCAGCTGTTTCTCCGGCCGCGTTTGCAGCAAGGCGACGGCGATGGTCAGCGCCCCCAACCGCCCCCAAAACATCATGAAGATAATGACCAAACGGCCGAACGAATTGAGATCGCCGGTAACACCCAACGAGAGGCCACAAGTCGCCAGCGCCGACACCACCTCAAACAGGGCATCGCTAAAGGGCATGTTGTGAGTGTACAAAATCAGCCAGGTCGCCACAAACACCAAGACCAGGCTGATGGACAAAACGGCCGCCGCCCGCCCAATCGTCTCCGGCGAGACCGAACGCTTTCTGAACCTGACCACGCTGCGGCCGTGAACCAGGTTCCAAAACACCAGCCCCAACACCCCAAACGTGCCGGTGGTGATGCCGCCGCCGAGCGACGCCGGGGCGCAGCCAACGAACATCAACATCATCACCAACAGACGGCTCTCCGGCAGCAGTTGGCCGAAATCGCGTAGGCCGGGAAAACCGGCCGTGCGTGCCGAGACCGATTGGAACCAGGTGTGGATCAGGCGTTCGCTCCACGGCGCCGTCTCCAGGATGCCGCCCGCTTTTGTTTCCGAGAGAAACAACCCGATCCAGCCGAGTAGCGTCAGGAAAACCACCACCATCAGGGTTAATTGGGTATGGGAGGTCAACCGCCGCCGCCGCCGCAACTGAGAGAAATCCACAAAGACAGGAATGCCCAAACCGCCCAAAACGATAAGCCAGCCCATGATCAGCAGCGTCAGGTTATCGCCGGGAATGCCGCGCGGGTACTGTGGCAAACCGGAAAAAAGGTCAAAACCGGCGTTACAAAAAGCGGAAATAGCGTGAAAAACAGCGTAAAAGGCGGCCTGCTCCGGGGCGACAATGCCGCTAAAACGCCAGTGGACGTAGAGCAGCAGCGCCCCTATCCCTTCAATGACAAAGATGCCCACGACAACCTGCCGCAATAAGCGCATGATAGCGGCCGGCTTGTCCAGGCCCAACGAAGTGGAGACGGCCAATCGGTCGAGCAAGGAGACGCGCCGCCCCAACAATTGCAAGGCCAGGGCTACCAGCACCATGTAGCCCACGCCGCCCAATTGGATCAGGCAAAGCAAGGCAATCTGGCCCAACCGGGTGAAGTCGGTGCTGGTTGTTAGAACGGTTAGCCCGGTGATGGTAGAGGCAGAGGTGGCCGTAAACCAGGCGTCCATAAAGGTGATGGGGCGATGCGTCATGCCGGGCAGCAGCAACGTCATAGTTCCCAGGCTGATGATGATCACCAGCCCCAGCACCAAACGCACGGCGACGGGGAGCGGTCGTCGTCTCTCCTCACGCTTTAACGATTGGCTCAGCCTGACGACGCGCTCTTTCGGGGCAGTTTTTTGCCTCATGACAGGTTGCTGAACTGGTTGATGTACCGATTTTCGCCGAAGACGATGAGGATGTCGCCCTGCTGCAGAATGGTGTCGGCGCGGGGCGCGATGTGGACTTCGTCCCCTCGTTTGATGAGCAGGACGGTGACGTGATGCTTGTTGCGTAGGTCGCTCTGCGCCAGGCTTTGCCAGGCCAGACATTCGGGCAGGGCGATTTCGGCCACGCCATAGTTTTTTCCCAGGTTAAAATGTTCGATCAGGGCGGGGGCGCTCAGCTCTTCTGCCAGGCGACGGGCGCTGCTTTGTTCTGGCTGAATCACTTTGTCGGCGCCCAGGCGCAGCAGGATATCGCATTGGCGACTGGTCCGGGTTTTGCAAATCACGCGGCGCACACCGAGGCCCTTCAAGTTGGCGGTGGTAAGGAGATTAGCTTCAAAGTCGCCTCCGATGGCCACGACGACGGTATCGAAGGAGACGATGTCCACGGCGCGCAGCGCTGCTTCGTCGGTACTATCGAGCGCGGCGGCGTGAGTAACCTGGTCCACGACGTTTTGTACCAGGTGGGGGTCTATGTCTATGGCCATGACGGTGTGGCCGTGTTCTTCCAGGGCAATGGCCAGATTACTGCCAAAGCGCCCCAGACCGATGACGGCGAATTCTTGATGGCTTCGTTTGCTCATCGTTCTCCTGAATGATGGGCAAGTTTTTTACTTGCCCAGGCGAGAAAGATTCTCGCTCTGCTGAATTAGCTGAATCAAGTATAGAGTGGTTTATCAGGGAAATACAAGGGAATGACAGATAGACCGGAAGAGTTTTTGAACTTCTTCGGGTCTTGGGCAGATTGCGCTAAACTTAAGCGGGTCGTTTATCCTATGGCAACGAGGAAGGAATTTATGCCTAAGCAATCAGGTTCGGGCCGGAGCCACCGGCGACATGGGTATCATTATTTTGCGACGGTGGGGGGGCTTGGTTTAACGGCCGTTCTCCTCCTCCTGTTCACCTTCACCACCAGTTGGCCGTTTCACATCGTCTGGCTGCTCGCTTTAAGCGTCACCACGTTCGTCTTGTTCGGCGTGGATAAAGGGTTAGCCCCAGGCCCAAAACGCATCCCGGAGATCGTCCTTCACCTGTTCACGCTATTGGGCGGTTTTCCGGGGCAGTTTTTCGGCCGGCTAACCTTCCGCCACAAAGTCAGCCGGGAAAAGCGGTTGATTTTCAACCTCGTCCTCATCATCAGTTTCATCTTGCACGGCGGACTGGTGTATCTACTGTACTTCTATTAGTGCC
>CAYONK010000023.1:0-11615 GCA_964405285.1 uncultured Ardenticatenaceae bacterium | reverse complement strand
TACGGTTTACGGTCTACGGACTTCAGGCGCTTCTCCCGCTGCCAGCCTACAATTCGCTGCCGCACCGGCCGCCAACGGACCAGCAACAGCAGCCCCAGAACGATTGCCACGATCAGCGGTTGCGTGTATACCTGCTTTACTAACAGGGCATAATGCAGCACGGCTAAAACGGCCGCGACATAGACCCATTTGTGCAACGCCGCCCATCGTTTGCCCAACTTCTTCATCGCCCAGCCCGTCGAAGTCAGGGCCAGCGGCAGCAGAATCAAGAAGGCGGCAAAACCTGCCAGCGCGTACCGCTTCTCGAATATCGCTTCGCGAATTTGCGCCCAATCCAGGCCATAATCGAGCCAGATAAAGGTCAACAAGTGCAGAACCACGTAGCCAAAAGCGTAGAGGCCAAACAGGCGGCGCAGCGGATGCAGCTGATTCCAGCCAGAGAGCAGCTTGAGCGGCGTAATGGCCAGCGAAAGCAGCAGCAAAATGATGGCTGCCTTGCCGGTGCGCAGCGTGATCTCGCGCACAGGATCCACGCCAAAACCACCCCAGCCCCAATCTGCCAGCAATAAGGCCAAGGGAATCAGCGACCCGATGTGGCCGCTCACCCGTAACAATTGTTTTGTCGTCTGGCGTGTTGGTTGGCGCATGTTTTTGGGCGTAATCCGTGTTCCATAATCCGTACACGGATTACGGTGTACGGATTAGGGTTCAATCGCTTAAAAATTGCGGCGCAAATCCATGTCTGCGTAGAGGGCGGCAACTTGCTCGGCGTAGCCATTGAACATGAGGGTGGGTCGTCGGCCAAATTCACCGATGCGCCGTTCATTGGCCTGGGACCAGCGGGGATGGGCTACTTCCGGGTTGACGTTGGCGTAAAACCCATATTCATTCGGCGCGGAATCCATCCAGAGCGAGGTGGGCATCTCGGCGACAAGATCGATCTTGACGATAGATTTGATGCTCTTGAAGCCATATTTCCAGGGGACGACCAGGCGGATCGGCGCGCCATTTTGCGGCGTTAGCTCCCGGCCGTAGAGACCAGTGGAGAGCAGTGTCAGATCGTGCATCGCTTCGTCCAGGCGCAAACCCTCGACGTAAGGCCAGTTGAACCAGGGACTACTTTGGCCGGGCATGTTGTCGGGATCGTAGAGGGTCTCGAAGCGCACATATTTCGCCTCGGCCGTTGGCTCTACCTCGGCCAGCAATTTAGCCAGGGGGAAACCGTTCCAGGGGATGACCATAGACCACGCCTCGACGCAGCGCAGGCGATAAACCCGCTCTTCCTGGTCGAAACGAGTGCGCAAATCCGCCACATCGTAGACGGCCGGTTTGCGCACCAGCCCGCCCACCGCCACCTGCCAGGGAGAGGTGAGGAAGTTGGCGGCCAGTCGGGCCGGGCCATCTTTGTCGGTCGAGAACTCGAAATAATTGTTGTAGGTGGTGATTTGCCGGAAAGTGTTCAGCGGGTCGCCTAGTTCGTCGCTGGTGGCGCTGACGGCGCCCGGCTCCGGCAGAGCGGCGCTGTCTACTGGGGCGCTGCCCCTGGGGGCGTTGTCGGCGCGCGGGGCGCAGGCGGCGAGAAGGGTGGCAACGGCCGTTGTCGCTGCCCCCTTCATAAACATCCGCCGCGCCAGATACACCGGCTCCGGCGTGATTTCGGAAGATGGAATTTCGTAACCGGTTTGTTTCTTGATCAACATCATCTCACCTGTTTGAGCTTCTCAAAAGTTGCGCATCTGTGGCAAGTTCCGAATTTGCATGTCAGATCGGACCTTTTCCCCCACCCCCTTCCCAGAGGAAGGCGTGTTAAGTTGCCCTCAAGATAGCCCATACGCCTAACAATTTTCTAAACAGAAGATGATGAGTTGATGATAAAGCCAAGCCCTGATCTGGTAACGATTGGGGAAATGGGTGGGGTAGGCGTAGGTGGGAAACGGCCGTTATCAACAACGCAAAACACAAAAAAAGCGCCCCCGGCTCACATTGAACCGGGGGCACACGCAGAGGGGATGTGTTCATGGCGATACAATTATCGCTTGAACAAAAACAAAGGTGTTGGCGGCCTCTATCGCCTGCGCAAAAAGGCAGGGATATCCAGATTGTTAGGCGTGAATTTAGGTTGCGCAGCCTGCGCCGGTTCGTACTCACGCTCACGAACCGGGGTTGGTGGTGGGGCCGGCCGCGCCGGTGGCGGGCTGGCGGGCGTCGCCGGACGGGTATACTGCTGCTGAACCAACTGGCGGCGAGATAGCGAATGGTCGAAACCCGTGGCGATGACCGTGATACGCATCTCATCACCCATCGCTTCGTCAATCACCGCGCCGAAGATCATGTTCGCGTCCGGGTGAGCCGTCTCGCGGATAATGGCGGCGGCCTGGTTCACCTCATACAGACTCATGTCCGGCCCGCCGGTGACGTTGAAGAGGATACCGCGCGCGCCATCAATGGTCACGTCCAACAGGCGCGAGCTGATCGCTTGCTCGGCGGCAATTCGCGCCCGGTCTTCGCCGGAACCATGCCCCACCGCCATCAACGCCGCGCCACCTTCAGACATGATCGTTTTCACGTCGGCAAAGTCCAGGTTGATCAGGCCGGGGATGGTGATCAGTTCGCTAATACCCTGGATACCCTGGCGCAGCACGTCATCGGCCATGCGGAAGGAATCCTTCAACGAGACACGCTTGTCGGTTAGCTCCAGCAACCGGTCGTTGGGGATGACGATGAGAGTATCTACATGCTCTTTGAGCCGTTCAATGCCTTGCTCGGCGGAGTTGGTCCGGTGACTGCCTTCAAAGAGGAAAGGACGGGTGACGACGCCAATGGTCAATGCGCCCATCTCTCGCGCCGTTTTGGCGATGATTGGCGCGGCGCCTGTGCCTGTGCCACCGCCCATCCCGGCTGTCACGAAAACCATGTCGGAACCGGTGAGAACTTCGTGCAGTTCGTGGGTGGACTCGTTGGCCGCTTTTTCGCCCTGCTCCGGGTCGCCGCCGGCGCCCAAACCGCGCGTCAGCTTGTCGCCAATGCGTACGCGCACGGGGGCGTTGGAGAGCAGAAGGGCCTGATTGTCGGTATTGACGGCAATAAAATCAACGCCGGTGACGTTTTCACTGATCATCCGGTTGATGGCGTTACAACCGCCACCACCAACGCCAACGACGCGAATACAGGCTATATTTTCCAATTCAGGCGCTCTTTGCATGGGGATACCCTCTCCGCTTTGTGATCCCGCTTGAGATAAAGATTACAGTAGGGTTGCCTTGTTCCCCGGACGGGGATCGTAGCGACTGGCGTACTGTTCCAGGGTGGATTTGTCTACGAGCCATTTGTTACCAAATTTGATGGCCGGTAGTTTGCCCTGACGGATAAGCCGCCTGACCGATTCGGGATGGATGTTCAGACGGGCGCTGATTTCTTCTACGCCAGCGTAGTTTTCTAAGAGATCTTCTTTCATGATACGGCCATTCGCACTATCTCGGATGCGGGACACTACAACAAATTAACTGTTGTAACAATACAACAAACCGTAAGCTATGTCAAGTGATTCATCCATCAATCTGAGAAACTGCTGCGCATTGGTTGGGGCAGATGATTGACGCAACGGCCGTTTCCCGCCAAAATCTGACGACTACAAGACCACAAGACGACAAGACTGGAGACCCAAAAACTTATGCTCTCAGACGCAATTCCCTTACCGTCGCATGGCAGTTGCTTTATATGTGGCAAGGAAAACCCGAAAGGAATGGGGCTGGTCTGGTACGCTCAGGCAGACGCCGAGCGAGGCCAGATCATCTTCACCAGCTTCAGCTTTACCCTGGCGCAGCAAGGCCCGCCCGGCCACGCTCATGGCGGGGCCAGCGCAGCCGTCATAGACGAGGTGATGGGCGCGGCTGTCTGGCGCTCTGGTTTGAAGGTGGTGCTGGCTACCATGAACCTGAACTACCATAAACCGGTCCCGTTGGGCGTGCCCCTGCGGGCGGAGGGGTGGGTGGAGCGGGTGGCTGGCCGGAAAGCCTATGCGTTTGGCCGGTTAGCGCTGCCGGGGGATGTAACGGCCGTTTCCGGAACCGGCCTCTACGTCCACGCCCCGCACCTTTTCACCCAAGACTACTACGGTTGAATGGGCGATGTGGGGCAGGCTTGGGGGCGAAAGATTGGGGACTAGCGATTGGAGATTGGAGATTGGCGGCGCCCAATCTCCAATGTCCAATAAAAAGAGCGCCGAATGGCGCTCTTTTCAGTGGAGATGGCGGGAATCGAACCCGCGTCCGAAAAATTCAGCCTCTGAACGTCTACAAGCTTAGCCAACCTATTTGGTTCTAACCGCTAAGCGCCCCGGTTGGCGGGGTCAGTTAGCAGCGATTCGGTTGCCTCCGAAAAGGCGCTTAACCATCTCTACCGACGTCAAGATGGGGCACGTTGGCGAAAGTGTCGCCTGCGCTCTCACGGCCAACGAACGATCGAGGCAGACGGGAGTCCATCTCAGGACTCATCTAACGCCTTCCGGCGGCTGCTTTTAGGCAGCCATGGGGAGAGCGTTATAGGAGCGTGCATTGGTATTGGCACTTAATTGTTTGCTTCCAGTTTTACGAGGTGTAAAGCGTGCTCGGCTTGCAGTCCAGGACCAGCCTTCCCCGTCGAAGCCTGTCATCCCCAGGACGTTGTTAACGTGCCCAATACAGTACAGATTATAGCATGGGCGGAAACGGCCGTCTATGAAATATGAGCGCCCGCTAAACTCAGCAGATTTAAAAACTAGTCCGCAGATTCACGCAGACTGGACCGGAAAAATCTGCGCCAATCTGCGAAATCTGCGGTTTTTTCAGGAAAGTCAATCGTTAATGGTCAACCGGACCATTGCCAATTGACCATTAACAATTGACAGTTTTTACAAGACCACACCGCTGGGGTCGTTGCCCGATTCGATCATCGCCCGGCGCACATCCACCCGGCTGAGCAAAATCAGCCCAACCACAAAGAAAAAGATGAGCGAGATGATAGCGACCCGCTGCGTACCGGTGATTTGCACTGCCAGGCCAAACAGGGCAGGGCCAATCCAGGCCGTGCCCCGCTCGCTGATTTCGTAAAAGCCAAAATATTCCGCCTCGTGGTTCATCGGGATCATCTGCGAGAAGAGGGAGCGGCTGAGCGCCTGAGAACCGCCCAAGACGAGCGCCAGAACAAAACCTAAGACAAACAACTGCGCCTCGGTATACAAAAAAGCGTAGGCGTAAATCACCAGACCAGACCAGATGACCAGGCTGAGCAAAATTGCCCGCTTCGCCCCCGTGCGTTGCGCCAGATAGCCGAAAGCGAGCGCCCCGCCAAAGGCGACAAATTGAATCATCAATACCAGCACGAGTAAATTTGTTGGTCCAACCCCTAACTCACCGGCGGCGAAAATGGTGGAGACGGCAATAACTGTCTGGATGCCATCATTGTAAACCAGATAGGCGATGAGGTAGCGCAGGGTCATCGGATATTTGCGATACATTTCGCGCAGGGTCTGCACGAGGCGCTGCACACCATGTTTAAACAGGTTGGTTCCTGGTGGCAGTTGGCGCGCCGGATTGCGTTGGATGAGCCGTTTTTGGGGGAAAAGATAGGTGAAGACCAGCCACCAGACGCCAGCGCTGGCCAGACTGATCCGCACGGCCAACGCTGTGTCTTCCATAAAGTTGAGGAGGCCGAGGTTGAGCAGCAGCAGCAGCCCGCCGCCCAGGTAGCCCAACGCCCATCCCTGGGAACTCACGGCGTCGCGCCGATCCGGTGAGGCGATGTCTGGCAGGAAGGCGTTGTAGGAGACAACGGCCGCGCCAAAGGAGAGGTTGGCGATGATAAAGAGCAGGCTGCCGAGCAAAACCGCGCCATTTGTGCCCAGCAGGGCCATATCGGCGCGAATGAAGAAGAGCAGAATGGTGGCGAACGCGCCGATATAGGCGAAGGTCAGCATCAAGCGCTTTTTCAGGTTGGTGTAGTCAGAAATTGTGCCGAGCAGGGGGAGGAAAAAGACTTGCAGTAGTACCGAGAGGGAGACGCTGAAGGGGTAGATGGCGGCCGGTTCAATCGCCCAGCCGAAGATGGTGATGGGGTTGGGGCTGGATTCGGCCAGGCTCAGGATGTAGGGGCCAAGCAGGGCGGTGACGACGGTGGTGGAGAAGGCGGAGTTGGCCCAATCGTACATGGACCAACCAATAATTTCCCGACGATCGTTGATTACAGCAGCCACAATGTTTCCTCCGAAATAATTTAGTGATGGACGCAAACGGGGGTGACGTGAAGCCACGGATGACGGAGTCTATTGTAGGGGAAAAACGGCCGTTGCCAACGCCAATTTTCGCCGGGAATTTGTGGGGGTTAACGGCCGTTTAACACCTGCCACGCCTGATGATACCGGACCAGACGCTGCAAATCGCGCTCGGTGAGGCTGGTCAGACGGAGCGGGTTCATGTTGTCGCGCAAATCGGCCAGCTTCACCCGCACCGCCAGCGGGTTGGGGCGGATTCGCTCGATAAACGCTTCGTAGCTTTCGTCGGAGCGGCGGCTGAGGGCGTCAACGGCCGTTACCACTTCAATGCTAAAGCCAACGGCCGTTAACCGTTCCAATGTCCACGCCTCATTATCCTCCACCACGTCATGGAGCAGCGCCACAATCATCTCCGTCTCCGTCTCCATCTGCCACATCAGGCGCAGCGGATGCAAAATGTACGGCTTGCCCGCTTTATCAAATTGACCGGCATGGGCTTCGGCAGCTACCGCCAGCGCTGTATTCAAGTCAGCCATACTCCTCCTCCCTAACGTTTAAATAAACCCAATAAGCCAGAATCGCCGCGTCGCTTCGCCTTGATCTGCTCGGCCATCTGCTGCGCTGCGGCCAGGTTGCCCAGGCGCAACGATTGCTGATTGGCCCGATCCGCCTCTTCCACATCCTCCATGCGCCAGTAAACGAGGCTGATTTTATGCCATATCAATGGATTTCGCGGGTCCAGGTGCAGTGTTTCCTTATACAGCTTGAGCGCCGCGTCCAACTGACCGGACTCCAGATATAGCTCCGCCAGTTGGCCGTGCAGACGCAGGCGCTGCGGCACGGTGGTGGCCTGTTGCGCTGCCTTTTTTGCCGCGACTGCCGCGTTGTCCGTTTCATTTTGCGCAGACCAATAGGCCATCTCGGCCAGGTGGATGTGGTAGTTGTCCGGTTCCTGTTCGTGCAGATAATCGAGGATGAGGCGGGCGTCGGTGAAACGGCCGTTGTACACATACACCAGCGCCTCAATCATATTCACCTCAATCGGGTCCGGAGCTAACTCTTGCGCCCGCTCCAGCCAGTCCATCGCCGCCTCTAATCCCTCAGCCGCATACGTCCCATCCGCCTCTCGTGAAGCCGCCACCAACACATAAGCCACCCCGGCATAGGCATACGCCGCCGACCCGCCAGATTGAAAAATCCGCAAAGCCTCCGCCAGCGTCTTCGGATCACCGGCATAGCTCTCCACCTTCTCCAGGCCAATCATATAGGCCACCTGGCCTTGCGGCGTAGCCCTTTGCTCCACAGGCCAACTCATCTTTTCCAAATGCGGCATCAGCTGCTTCAGCAATTTTTCGCCCATGTCTACCTCCGACGCCTGCCAGTGTACTAAAACCCCCCGAAAAAGAAAAGACCCCTCCGAAGAGGGGCCTCCAAACTAACAACTATCCACTACCTACTACCCACTATCTTAGAAATCCATCCCGCCCATACCGCCAGGGCCACCGGCCGGCATCGGAGGTTCTTTCTCCGGGATGTCGGTAATCAGCGCTTCAGTCGTCAGAATCATCGAGGCGATACTCGCCGCATTCTCCACCGCGCCGCGCGTCACTTTCGCCGGGTCAATAATGCCAGCTTTCAGCATATTGACATACTCACCATCCAGCACGTTGAAGCCGATTTTGTCGTCGCCTTGTTCCGCCTGCGCCCGGCGCACGTTCTGAATGATCACGTCGCCATTCATGCCCGCGTTCTCCGCCAACTTGCGCATCGGGGCCAACAACGCCTCGCGCAAAATGCTTACGCCCGTCGCCTGATCCCCAGCCGGAACTTCCACGCCGTCCAACGCTGGCAGCGCGTTCAATAGCGCCACACCACCACCAGGGACAATCCCTTCTTCCACAGCCGCGCGAGTCGCGCTCAGCGCGTCCTCAACCCGGTGCTTCTTCTCTTTCAGCTCCACCTCGGTCGCCGCGCCAACGCGGATGATGGCCACGCCGCCCGCCAGCTTCGCCAGACGTTCCTGCAACTTCTCCCGGTCATAGTCGGAAGTGCTGCGTTCGATCTCCACTTTGATCTGCTCAACGCGGGCTTTGATCTGCGCATCGTCGCCAGCGCCATCCACCACCGTCGTCTCATCTTTGGAGGAGACCACTTTAGCCGCACGGCCCAAATCGCTGATCTGCACGCTCTCCAGCTTGCGCCCCATCTCCTCGGTGATGACCTCGCCACCGGTCAGGACAGCAATATCTTGCAGCATCGCCTTGCGACGGTCGCCAAAGCCAGGCGCTTTAATCGCCACCGCATTGATCATGCCGCGCAGTTTGTTCAGGACCAGCGTCGCCAACGCTTCGCCGTCCACGTCCTCGGCGATTACCACCAAGTTTTTCTTGCCGATCTGGACCAGTTTTTCCAGGATAGGCACGATGTCCTGCGCCGAGCTAATCTTTTTGTCGTGAATCAGGATATAGGCATCCGCCACCACCGCTTCCATCGTGTCCGCGTCGGTGACAAAGTAGGGGCTGATGTAACCCCGGTCGAACTGCATACCTTCAACGTACTCGGTCTCAAACTCCAGACCGCGCGATTCTTCAACGGTGATAACGCCGTCTTTGCCAACCTTGTCCATCACCTCGGCGATCAGCGTGCCGATGGCCCGGTCTTGGGCGGAGATGGAGGCGACAGAAGCGATGTCGTCTACGCTGTCAATGCTGACAGCCATTTCTTTGATGCGGGCGGCTAAAGCGGCCGTACCCGCTTCAATCCCTTGCTTCAGCAGCATCGGGTTGGCCCCGGCGGCCACGTTCTTCAGCCCTTCGTGGACCATGTGCTGGGCCAAAACGGTGGCGGTCGTCGTGCCGTCACCGGCGATGTCGTTGGTTTTGATCGCCGCTTCTTTGAACAACTGGGCGCCCATATTCTCGAATGGGTCTTCCAGTTCAATCTCTTTCGCCACGGTCACGCCGTCGTGGGTGATGGTCGGGGCGCCAAATTTCTTGTCAATCGCCACATTGCGCCCTTTCGGGCCGAGGGTGGTGGATACTGCGTTCGCTACGGTGTCAATGCCCTTCTTCAGTTTGCGACGGGCATCTTCGGAAAAAATAAGTTGCTTAGCCATTGTCTAAAAGTCTCCTTAATTGCCGATTACTCGAGGATTGCCAAAACGTCCGATTCTTTGAGGATCAACAGCTTCTTGCCGTCAACCTTGATCTCCGTGCCGCCATATTTGGCGTAGAGGACGCGGTCGCCCAGTTTCACATCCATCTTGATGCGTTTACCATCTTCATCACGACGGCCGGGGCCAACGGCGATCACTTCGCCTTCTTGCGGTTTTTCTTTCGCGGTTTCTGGCAGCACCAGGCCGGAGGGAGTGGTTTCTTCGCGTTCTTTTGGCTCAACAACCAGACGGTCGGCAAGCGGTTTTAATTTCAGTGACATACTGTATCTCCTTTTTCACGTAGTTCTTGGGAAATTGGCACTCGCACTCATGGAGTGCCAGCCGCATCGGACAAAATTCTAGCATAGAATTGGGGGTTGTCAAGGCTTTTTTAGCAGTCTTGGGGAGCGAGTGCTAAGGGCGCTTCTCATTCCATGCAGCGCGTGAGAACGAGAAATTTAGTTATCCACGATGACGGCGCGGCGGCACTCTTCGATGCCGGCGGAGGCCGATTCCCGCCAAGCGATGCTGACGGCGACGACTTGCTCGAACAAAGGGACGGCTTTCGGACAGTTGTTCAAGCTGTCGCGGATGTAGGCATTGCCGAGCATGAGGAAGAAGCGGGCGTTTAGATCGGTTGCCCGGCCATATAAAGCGACCGAACGCTCTAGCGCCTCAATGGCATTGGGGTAGTTGAATTGGCGGAAGTAGGCTTCGCCCAGGCGACCCTGGGCGCGAGCCACGTTTGGGTTGAGACCCACCGATACCAGGGCGTTTTGCTCGGCTAAGGGATCCTGACCAAGCTGGAGATACATATAGGCCAGGCCATCATATGCTCCGGCGTGTTCCGGGTCGGCGGCAATTGCCTGCTCAAAGCTCAAGATGGCTTCCGGGATGTTACCGGTACCAAAATAATTGTATGCCAGGCCATAATGCAGGTCTGCGTTACCAGGATCGTATTGCAGGCCAAGTAGATAATTCTCTCTGGCTGCATTGTAATAACCCTGATAGACCAGGACGGTAGCCATGTAATAGCGGGCAATGGGATTTTCCGGATCGAGGTTGACGGCCAGATCGGCCATTTCAAAGGCGCGGTTGAAGCGGTTGGGATCGTTGGGCAAGACGAGGCCGGCCGCAACATAGGCATAAGCCAATGCGTTCTGCGGATTGAGGCTGATCGCTTTTTCGGCTGCCTGGACAGCCTGGGCGAATTGCAGCGCCGCGCCAGTAGGATCGCCCAGGTCGAGGAGGCGGTTGCCATTGGCCACGTAGGCGGCTGCATTGGCTACCCAAGCAGCGTCATTCTCCGGGGCCAGCACAATTGCTTGCTCAGCCACCTCCAAAGCGCGCTCTGCCTGCCGCGTTTTTACCAGGAGGTCAATCAGGCGGACAAAGAACTCTGGCTTGGTCGCATCCAGCCTGACCGCATTTTCATAAAACTGAATGGCTTTTAGATTTTCCCCGTCGCGCTGGCTCAGGTCAGCTAACAGGGCGAATTCGGTGGCCGAGCGGGTGGGCGCGGGGGTGGGGGTAGGGATGATCACGTCTAGCACGCTGTCGCGGTTGACAATGACGAACATGCCGACAAAAATGCCGAAGAGAACAAACAATACCAGCAGGCAAGATGGCCCCTGGCGTGGATAGCGTGGTGGCGTGCGTTTGATGACCATAATCACAAAAAAGCCGACGGGCTGATTCGTCGGCTGGCATGATTTAGGATGGTAGCACTGGCTTATGGGGGCGTCAAGCGAGGCTGAACGTTCCTTAAGGATTAAAGGGGGGTGGGGGTGGAGATCCCCCCGGTTTTAGCTCTTTTTATTTGCGGCGGTGGCGTAGACGCCAGAAGAGGCCGGCCGGATAGCCGAGCATTTTAGCCACGTCACCGACGAAGCGGATGATGGGAATGAGGGCAAAGGCGCGCAAGCGAGACGGGGGACGCCAGCCATCTGTGTCTGCCCAAAGGCGTTGGGCGGGGCGGCGGGAGTAGAGACCAAGCCCGGCCAGCAGCAGCAGCCAGCCGCTTTTCTTTTCGTACCAGATGAGGCGTAGGATGAAGGGCAGGGCGACCAGGTAGGTGAAGTAGCGGATGAGGTGGCGTTTGAGCCAAAGGTTAGCTTTGCCGTCGCCGCGGGCGTAGCGGTAGTATTGGCGGAAGAAGGCGCGGAGGCTGCCGCGCGGGCGGAAGTAGGCAACGGCCGTTGCCGCAAACGGAAA
>CAYONK010000022.1:0-15943 GCA_964405285.1 uncultured Ardenticatenaceae bacterium | reverse complement strand
GCATGATTGGTCTGTTCATCACCCAGGCGACGGTGCTGGAGGGGTACACGATGGCCGGGGTGACGGCGTTGGCCGCCCTGTACGCCATTTACCGATTGGAGCAAGTGTATCGGAGAGAAATTGCCAATCGTCAATCGTAACTCGCCAATCGTAAACCGCCAATGGTCAATTGTTCGGTTTGCCGCTCTCTCTGGCAGTTGTTATACTTCTTGCCAATTGACAACCTGACAGACGATGAATGGGAGCAGTACGCGACGCGCCCCCGACCAGAGAAGCAGGCCATTGGCTGAGAGCCTGCCCGGAAACGGCCGTTACCGAAGTCGCCCAGGAGTTGTTTTGCTGAAACCGAGTAAGCAAAACCGGGTAAGCCCGTTACAGCGCAGAGCGCCGTCGGCCGCAACAAGTTGCGACTCGCGGAAGCAAGGTGGTACCGCGTGAGATTCAGCTCTCTCGTCCTTGTCTGGATGAGAGAGTTTTTTTATTTAGTCGAGTAGTCGGGTAGTCGGATAGTCTGGTAGTCGGGTCGTCTACTGCCCGACGACTCGACTACCAGACGACTCGACTACAAGACTACAAGACTAATTGACTACAAGACTACAAGACTAATTGACTACAAGACTACTCGACTACCAGACTAAAGGACTACTTTCATGACCGACATGCCCAAAACCTACAACTTTCAGGACAGCGAAGAGCGGATTTACCAGTGGTGGGAGGAGAGCGGCTGGTTCAAGCCAGAGGCGCGGCCGGCCGACGCCAAACCCTTCGTCATCTCCATCCCGCCGCCCAACGTGACCGGCGAACTGCACATGGGGCACGTCATGTTCGTCGCTCTGGAAGATTTGATGATCCGCCGCGCCCGGATGCAGGGGCGGGCCGCCCTCTGGGTTCCCGGCGTGGACCACGCGGGCATCGCCACCCAGCTTCAGGTGGAGAAAAAATTGCAGGCCGAAGGCACATCGCGCCACGAAATTGGCCGCGACGCCTTTCTGGAGCAGACCTGGGCCTGGAAGGAAAAGTACGGCAGCTACATCACCGGCCAACTGCGCCGCCTGGGGGCAAGCTGCGATTGGGACCGCGAACGCTTCACCCTGGACGAGGGCTTATCGCGGGCGGTGCGCGAAGCGTTTGTGCGGATGTATCGCATGGGGCTGATCTACCAGGCCGAGTATTTGGTGAACTGGTCGCCGGGGTTGCAAACGGCCGTTTCCGACCTCGAAGTGGAATACAGCGAAGAACCCGGCTTCCTCTACTACTTCAGCTACCCCGTCAAAGGGGGCGGCTCCCTGCCCGTCGCTACCACCCGCCCGGAGACAATCCTGGGCGATACGGCCGGTGCCGTCCACCCCGACGATGAACGCTACCAGCAATACATCGGCCAGACCTGCCTGGTCCCCATGCTGAACCGGGAAATCCCGATCATCGCCGACGAATATGTGGACATGAGCTTCGGCACGGGGGCGCTCAAAATCACCCCCGGCCACGACCCCAACGACTTTGAGATCGGCAAAAAGCACGGCCTGGAACTGATCAACGTCATGAACCGGGACGCGACGATGAACCACAACGCCGGACCTTACGCCGAGATGGAGCGTTTCGCCTGCCGGGAAAAGCTGTGGGCCGACATGGAAGCGGCCGGGCTGACTATCAAAAAATCGCCCTACACCCTCAACGTGCCGCGCAGCCAGCGCGGCGGTGAGATCATCGAGCCGCTGGTGAGCAAGCAATGGTTTGTGGACGCCGAACCGATGGCCAAGATGGGGTTAACGGCCGTTCACTCCGGCCGCATCAAAATCATCCCCGACCGCTTCGTCAAAATCTGGGACAACTGGCTGGAAAACATCCGCCCCTGGTGCATCAGCCGCCAATTATGGTGGGGCCACCGCATCCCCGTCTGGTACTGCCCCGACTGCGGTGGGCAAACCGTCACCGTCACCGACCCGACGGAATGCGCCCACTGCGGCAGCGCCCACATCGAGCAAGACCCCGACGTGCTAGACACCTGGTTCAGCAGCGCCCTCTGGCCCTTCTCCACCCTCGGTTGGCCGGAGCAGACGCCCGATCTGGCCCGCTTCTACCCGACCGACGTGATGGAAACCGGCTACGACATCCTCTTCTTCTGGGTGGCTCGCATGGTGATGGCCGGGACGCTCTTCACCAACGACGTGCCCTTCCACACCATTTATCTGCATGGATTGGTGCGCGACGAAAACGGCCGTAAGATGAGCAAAAGCTACGGCAACGTCACCGACCCCTTGGAAGTGATGGGCGAATTCGGCACCGACGCCCTGCGCTTCACCCTGTTGACCAGCGGCACGCCGGGCGCGGATCTCAATTTGTCCCTGGATAAAGTGGCGAGCAATC
Organism: uncultured Ardenticatenaceae bacterium; assembly: GCA_964405285.1. GTDB lineage: Bacteria > Chloroflexota > Anaerolineae > Promineifilales > Promineifilaceae > Leptovillus. The sequence continues at coordinate 13,579 of CAYONK010000022.1, read as the reverse complement.
GCAACTTCGCCAACAAAATCTGGAACGCGACCCGCTTCATCGCCCACAGCCTGAACAAAACGACCGCCGCCGACCGGCCGGCGCAGCCCGATTACACCATCGCCGACCAATGGATTCTCACCCGTCTGGCGGAAGTCACGGCCGCCGCCAACCGGCTGCTGGACAATTACCTCTTCGGCGAGGCGGGGCGGCAGGTCTACGACTTCCTCTGGAGCGATTTTGCCGATTGGTACGTGGAGACGGCCAAAGTGCAGTTGGCCGAAGGGGGCGCCCGCGCCTGGACGACGCTGGCCGTGCTGCGGCAGGTGTTGGATGACAGCCTGCGCCTGCTCCATCCCTACATCCCCTTCGTCACCGAGGAGACGTGGCAGCAGTTGAAGCGGGCTTTTGTGGCGGCCGATTTGGGCATTGAACCGGCCGAGGGTTGGGCCGAAGCGTTGATCATCGCCGATTGGCCGGAGGCGGGCGAGCGTTTCCCGGCGGCGGCGGCCGATTATGAACGGCTGCGCGAGTTGGTGCGGGAAATCCGCGCCGCCCGGTCGGAGAATCAGGTGGAACCGGCGCGGAAGATTGGGGCGATTTTAGTGGCGGGGCGGAAAACGGCCGTTTTCCAGACCCAACGCGCCACCCTAGCCGCCCTGGCCCGACTGGATGAAGAGAACCTGACGATTGTGGGCGAGGCGGAGGCTCCGGAAACGGCCGTTACCCTCGCCCTGGGCGACCTCACCTGCTACCTGCCGCTGGCGGGCATGGTGGACCTGGAGAAAGAGAAGGAACGGCTGACCCGTGAGCTGGCCGAGCTGGAACCGCAAATCGCCCGCCTGACCAACCTGCTGAACAGCCCATTTGCCGAGAAGGCGCCAACGGCCGTTGTGGAAAAAGAGCGCGAGAAACTGGCCCAACTCCAGTCTAGCCAGACCGAACTCCGCGAACGATTAACCAGCTTGTAGCCCACAAATGCCAGGCGCATCGTAAACGCCTGGCATTTGCTCCACTTCCCAGTTATTGCAGACTTGCTCGCAATTCGCTAACATCGGGTTCTGACCCATGCCGAATATGACAAGGAGAAGTGGGAAAATGATCGCTGGTTTCAGTGAGAAAACAACCTATCGTGATTTGTTGCTCCGCTTCTTACCCCGGCCGATCAAGACGGAAGAAACATGCCAGGCTACCCAGCAAGAAGTGGACCGATTGGTTGATAAGCAGGATTTAACCCCCGACGAGGAAGAATATCTGTATCTGTTGGGGACGTTGATTATGGATTATGAAGAGCGAACAGAAGACCCTGCGGATTATGAACCCGGAACCTGTTTGAAGCAACTTAGGTTTCAATAGGGGGTATGATGAGTACCATACAAAAAGCAGAGCAGCTATTAGCGGAAATGAGTCCGGGCGAGAAAGTACAATTACTCCAACTTATCGCACATGATTTGAGTGGCGATACTCCAGGTATCGAAAAAACACCGGGAATTGTTGGTGGTGCGCCACGTATCGCTGGAACTCGGATACCTGTTTGGGCGTTGGTCCAGTACCGTCAACTAGGAGCTAGTGAAGCAGAATTATTGCAAAGCTACCCAACGCTGCGCGCCGGCGACCTGGCTAATGCCTGGGCCTATTTTCGCGCTCATCGGGAAGAAATTGAACGTCAGATTGCAGAAAATGAGGCGGCCTGATCATGGCGAGGTTCTACGCCAACGAAAATTTCCCTTTCCCTGTCGTTGTTGAATTGCGCCGACTCGATCACGATGTTGTCACAATTCAGGAAACAGGCAAAGCGAATCAGGAATATCCTGATGAAGCGGTTCTGGCTTTTGCCAGTGATGACTCCCGCACCGTGCTGACGATCAATCGCAAGGATTTTATTCACCTGCATCGCCTCTCCTCTGATCATTGCGGAATTATCGTTTGCACGACAGATTTGGATTTTGTTGGTCAGGCCAGGCGAATTCATGAAGTTACTCTGACCAATGGTGATTTGCGAGGGCAACTCATTCGCGTGAATAGACCACAATCATAGTGATAGTGTAACTATACAGCCCCTCTGGGATTGCACTACAGAGACACGGAGAACACGGAGGTTTTACAGGTTTAATCTCTGTGCCCTCCGTGTCTCCGTGGTGAATAGTTACGTGATAGTTATCAGGGGTTTGCGGATATTCAAAGGATTCAGGATGGAAAAAATACGACCAACAAATGTCACGGCCGATCGTAACCAACGGCTGCTCATCATTGAATGGAACGACGGACACACCAGCCGCTACCCCTTTGCCGGACTGCGGCTGATCTGCCCCTGTGTGGAGTGCCGGGGCGGACACGAGAACATGGGTGGCCCGCCCGATCTGGAAGCGCTGCGTCAGGCGCGGGACGAAACGATCAATATCGAGAGCGTGGGGGCAGTAGGCAGTTACGCCCTGCAATTCCAGTGGAGTGACGGCCATTGGACGGGCATTTACACCTGGGAGTTTTTGCGTCAGGCAGACCCGGCGCTGAAATGAGACAGGGGACTGCACTGTTTTTCCTGGAGATGACGGACCGATGAGTGATGAATTGTTTACCCAACGGCCGTTGCCCGCAAAAACCGACCTACAGCAAATCCTCAACGCCTACTTCAACGACAGCGAACTGCGCGACCTCTGTTTTCGCCTGAATATTGAATATGAAGACCTGGGCGGGAACACCAAAAGCGACAAAGTTCGTGAACTCATTCTGCACGCCGAGCGGCACAATCGGACTGAAGCGCTGTTGCAGACCATTTACGAGCTGCGGCCACATGCGGGCGTCAGCGTGCGCCAGGAAGCCGCCAAACGTCTGGACGCCAGCGATCCCCTGTTGGCCCAATTGAACAGCCTGGTAGAGCAACTGCGCACTTATCATGAGCGCCTGCGCGAATGGAAAGAGATGCACAACCATCTGGACGAAACCCTCAACATCATGGGAGCCTGTCTCGGTCAGATCGATCTATCGGCCAATAGTGGGGAAATCGTCAATGCCGCTTCGCTAAAGCTGCTCTGGCGCCCCAGCTTCAACCGTCTGGAACGCACCATAGATTGGGGCGTACACGATGTGCGCCACCTCGACAAGTTGCAATTTGGCAGCCTGGAGCCAGATTGGGCCTATAAACTGCGCTCTATGGGGGATGGATTGCAAGATTTTCTCTCCGATTTTGAAACGCTGCAACGTCGGCGGCGCATCCAGCAGAGCCAGCCAGAGGTGCGGAACGAGCTGTGGGAGACGCAAGAGAGCCTGCTCGACCGCACACGAGAATTAGACGACTACTTGCGCAAATTAATGTTCCAGGCGGATAAAGAACTGCGCAAGGCAGTAGGCGAACTATACGAGCTATCCCGCCAATCCTTATGGGGGCAATCATGACCTCTCGTTTTCAAACTTTGCAAGCAGACCATGAAGCGCTGCTCCGGCGGCAAGAAGTTGGTGACTTGAGCCTGTCAGAGGCGCAGACCTATATTGAGACGGTGCGGCAAGAAAGCCGCTATATTGCCGGTCCGCGTGAGCGGGACCAATTGCGGGCGATTTTGCGCTATTGGTCCGGCTATGTTTACACAGAGACGGAAACCTACCCGGAGACTACTCTGCCGCCCATCTCGGCCACACCAGATGAGCCAACGCCACAACCGCTACCGCCCCAGCAGCGCCGCTCGCGTTGGCCCTGGCTGGCCGGTGGTCTGGCGCTGGTCGGCATCTCTGTCTTCGTTTTTTTGCTTGTTTTTCTTCTTGGCGACCGGTTGGCGCCACCACCGGATGATGAGCCGACGACGGCCGTTCCATCCGCCATCCCGGGAGAACCAGAGTCGCGCACGCCTGAACCGCCCACCACCCCCGCCCCGGAGGTGACGCTCGAAGCAGGCGGCAATTTGACAATCCAGGGTGGTTTGACGGAGGGGATTGTGACGTTGGGGCAGACGTTGGCGGCGGAAGGCGGGGTGCTGGGATTGGCCTTCAGCGCCGATGGCCGTCAGCTGGCTGCCAGTGGCGCGGATGGGTTTCTGACTTTGTGGGACACAGCTACCCTGGGGAAGGTCGCCGAATTGGGTGGGGCGGAAAGCTGGTGGATGCAGGCGGTGGCTTTTAGCGCCAACGGCCGTTGGCTGGCTGCCGGTGGCAATGATCGCCTGGTCCGTATCTGGTCGCTGCCCGACCGGCAATTGTTCGCCCATTTAGAGGGGCATCAGGGGTTTGTGCTGTCGGTGGCCTTTAGCCCGGACGGAGCCACGCTGGCTTCCGTTAGCAGCGATGGCGTGGTGAAGCTGTGGCAGGTGGCAACCGGTTTAGAGATAGCCTCGGCGCAAATCAGCCAATCCTCGCTGCCCACAGTCTCCTTTAGCCCCGATGGCGCGACCCTGGCGGTGGCCGCTTTGGAAGCGGGGGCGTTTCTATTGAATGCGCCTACGCTGCGTGAACAATGCCGTTTTCGGGATCTATCTGCGTCGGCGGTGGTTTTTTCGCCAGCGGGGGGTGTGGCGGCAGTTGGCGGGCAGAAGGGGGAGATCGCTCTGATTGAGGCGAGGAGCTGTGCGGCATTGGTGATTGAGCAGCCACACAGCGCGGCCATCAATAGCCTGGCATTTGATTCGCCTGGGAGATTGCTGGTGGCGGGAGGGGAAAACGGCCGTTTAACCATCGGCCCTCCCACCGTTATCCTCAACCAGGAGGGGCCGGCCATCGGCGCTGTCGCTTTCAGCCCGAATGGGACACTCATCGCCACTGGCGATGAACGTGGGACGATCGTGTTGTGGGGGATTGGCGAGTAGAGGGACAGTGAACAGTGAACGGTTAACAGTTAACTGTTCACTGTTCACCGTTGATTGTTCATCAGCTTGAGGGCAGTTTGCTCTCTGAGGTGGCGGCGGTGAGCGCCTTGATCAGCTGCATCGCCTGTTCGGGGGTGAGGTAGAGGTTGGTCTCGTCGTGCCGGAAGATTTTTTCCTCCTCCGGGCAATCCTCGACGATGGAGACGCAGATGTTATCCTCGTAGGCGCAGTCGTTTTCGTCGTAATAGATGGTGACTTTGAGACTGTTATCCAAGAGCCAGATTGACATAATTTGCCTCCTATTCGTTAGACCAGGCAGGTTTTCGGAAACCTGTCTGGTCTTTGTTTAAGCGACGTAGGTGCGCAATAGGGTGGATGAGGTGGGGGCGGTGATGGTGAAGTCCCCCAACGCCGCCGGTAGCAAGGTAAAGCGCACGGCCGTTATCATCACATCCTCTATTATAACGCTGCCGTCCAGGACGCCCCAAATTTCTAAGCTGGAGCCGTCGCAACGGCCGTTATACACCGCTCCCTCAGCCATCTCCACCCGCTCTGTCACAAAATAGCGGTTGTGGCAAAGCCGGTAACGGCGGACACCGCCTTCTTTCGCCACCAATTCCGGCTGGCAAAGGCCGGGCCGTACCTGCTCAAAGTTGATTGTGTCCAGCGCCTTTTCGACGTGCAGCGGGCGTGGGTTTCCATCGTGGCCTACCCGGTTCCAGTCGTAGACGCGGTAGGTGGTGTTGGAATTTTGCTGGATTTCAGCGATGATCAGGCCGCCGAGGATGGCGTGCAGCGTGCCGCTGGGCACGCAAACCACGTCGCCCGCCCGCACCGGAATTTTGTGCAGGTACCGCTCCAGGTCGCCGGAGCGAATCGCTTTGGCGAAGGTTGTTTTGTCCACCGGCTGGCTGAGACCGAGGATGATCGCCGCCTCTGGTTCCGCGTGGAGGACGACCCACATCTCTGTTTTGCCCAGTTCATTTCCTTCGTGGGCCAGGGCGTAATCATCGTCGGGGTGGACCTGGACGGAGAGAGGCTGGTTGGCGTCGAGCAGTTTGACCAGCAGGGGGAATTTGCCGCGCTCTTGCGCCCAGGCGTTGTTCTGGCCGATCAGGTCCAGCCCCAGTTGGGCATGGAGTTGGGAGAGGGGGAGGTCGGCAAAACGGCCGTTTTCCACCACCGACTCCCCATCCGCATGGGCGGCTATCTCCCAGCTTTCGGCGATGATACCGGGGGGTAACGGCCGTTCTAACTTGCTTTCCAAATTCCGCCCGCCCCAGACATAATCTTTCAGGGCGGGGGTGAAGGTGAGGGGGTAAAGGTTGGACATGGTTGCTGGTTGCTGGTGACTGGTAGCTGGTTGCTGGTGGGGGGTACTAGCGGCCAGCAACCAGCTACCAGCTACCACTAGCTGACTTTCTTCAAAAACAGCACGCCCAGCGGCGGCAGAGTCAGTTCAATCGAATGGGGCTGGTCGTACCAGGCGGTGGGAGAACTGAGCAATGGGTCTGGGTTGAGGATGTTGCTGCCGCCGTAAATTTCGGCGTCGCTGTTTAGAATCTCCTCATAGGTTCCTGCTTCTAACACACCCAGGCGGTAGTTGGGCCGCACGACAGGGGTGAAATTGCAGACGACCAGCACCGTCTCCCCCTTTTCCGGGGCGTGCCGGGCAAACGCCAGCACACTGAGCAGGTTGTTTTGGAAATCAATCCAGGTAAAACCTTCCCAGGAATCGTCATTTTCGTATAGGGCGGCTTCGCTTTTGTAAAGGTGGTTGAGCGCGGCGACGTACTGCTGGAGTTTGGCATGACGGCCGTCGGCCGCCTCCGTCTCCACCAACTCCCAATCCAGGCTGCGGGCTTCGCTCCATTCGCGCCATTGGCCGATTTCCGCGCCCATAAAGTTGAGCTTCTTCCCGGGATGGCCGTATTGGTAGCCAAAGAGCAGGCGCAAATTGGCGAAGCGCTGCCAGAGGTCGCCGGGCATTTTGTCCAACATGCTGCGTTTCAGGTGGACCACCTCATCGTGGGAGAAGGGGAGCAGGAAATGCTCGCTGAAGGCGTAGAGGAGGGAGAAGGTCAACATGCCATGATGGTAGGCGCGATGGATCGGCTCGTTTTTGATGTATTCGAGCGTGTCGTGCATCCAGCCCATGTTCCACTTCATGTCGAAGCCCAGTCCGCCATCTTTCACCGGCCGGGTGACGCCGGGCCAGGCGGTGGACTCTTCGGCGATGGTCAGCACATCGGGATACGCTTCGTGGACCCGTTCGTTGAAGGCGCGGATGAACTCAATCGCTTCCAGATTTTCCCGGCCGCCGTAACGATTGGGAACCCATTCGCCCGCTTTGCGCGAGAAGTCCAGGTAGAGCATTGAGGCGACGGCGTCTACGCGCAGGCCATCTATGTGATATTTTTCTAGCCAGAAGAGGGCGTTGCTGATGAGGAATTGGCGCACTTCGTTGCGGCCGAAGTTGAAGATGAGTGTGCCCCAGTCGGGATGCGCCCCCTGGCGCGGATCGGCGTGTTCGTATAGATGTGTGCCATCGAAGAAATTGAGGCCGTGTTCGTCGGTGGGGAAGTGGGCGGGGACCCAATCGAGGATGACGCCGATGCCCGCCTGATGGCAGGCGTCTACGAACGCCTGGAAGTCGTCGGGGGTGCCAAAGCGGCTGGTGGGGGCATAGTAGCCCGTCACCTGATAGCCCCAGGAGCCGTCGAAGGGATGTTCGGCAACGGGGAGCAGTTCGATGTGGGTGTAGCCCATCTCTTTGACGTAAGAGACAAGCTCTTCGGCCAGCTCTTTGTAGGTGTACCATTCCCATCCGTTTTTCAGCTTCCAGGAGCCGAGGTGGACTTCGTAGATGTTAATGGGAGCGTTGGGAGCGTGGCGCTGCGGCCGTTGGGCCAGCCAGTCGGCATCGTTCCACTGGTATTTATCAATGTTCCAGACGATGGAGGCGTTTTTCGGGCGCAGTTCGGTGAAGAAGCCGACGGGGTCGGTTTTGGTGACCATGTAGCCGTGATAGCGGGTTTTGATCTCATATTTGTAGAGGGCGCCTTCGCCGAGGCCGGGGATGAAGAGTTCCCAAACGCCGGTGTCGGGGTGGAAGCGCATGGGATGACAACGGCCGTCCCACCGATTAAATTCACCCACCACACTGACGCGCTCGGCGGAGGGCGCCCAGACGGCGAAGTAGACGCCAGAAACGCCGTCAATTTCGGCCAGATGCGCCCCCAATTTGCGGTAGACCTGCATGTGGGTTCCCTCGGCCATGAGGTAGCGGTCGTAGGTGGTGAGGACAGGGGGGAAGTTATAAGGGTCGTGGGTGGGGTCGTTACTTCCCTCTACCTGATATTGGTAAGAAAAGGGCAGGTTTGCGCCGGGGATGACACACTCAAACAGTCCGGCTGGATGGCTTTTGTGCATGGGGTAGCTGGCGGAGCCAGCGGCCGGCAGCAGGGTGACGGCCGGCGCGAATGGGAAAAAAGCCCGCACGACAATGCCGTTTTTATACTCGTGTGGCCCCAAGATGGCAAACGGATCGCCATGATAGGCGTGAATTATCGCCTCGATTGCGCCATCTGGCAGGGTGGGGTATTCACTCATCGTTGCCTCTCTTCCGAATTTGTATCCGGCTGTGTTGAGCCGAAGTGGTTGGATGCTCGCTGCGTCGCTGTTCGTTTTTTGTTGTCCGACGCGCTTGCGTCGCGCCTGGCTGGATTGGCCCGCCGCTCCATCTTATTTTACACGCTTTTGGGTTAAGAGACAGGCGCGGGTATTCTCCGGTCTCCATTCGCCTACTTTCCGCTATAATTCCCCCATGAACTTCGTCACCCTGGAAAACGTCGGCAAACAATTCAGCGAGCGCGTCCTGCTAGAGGGCGTCAACCTGCTCATCAACGAGGGCGAGCGCATCGGTCTCATCGGTCCCAACGGCAGCGGCAAAACCACCCTGCTCCGCCTCATCGCCGGTCTAGACAGCCCCGACAGCGGCCAGATCACCGTCTGGGGGGGCGTGCGCGTCCATTACCTGCCCCAAGACCCGGAGTTAGACCCGACCCTCACCGTACTGGAGACCGTCTTCCACAGCGACGCGCCGCAAATGAAACTGCTGCGCGATTATGAACGGGTAAACGGCCGTTTGCTGCAACAGCCCGAAGACCCCGCCACCCAGGCCGCCTTCGCCCACCTCTCCGCCGAAATGGACCGGCTCAACGGCTGGGCGGCCGAAGCCGAAGCCAAAACCATCCTCACCAAACTCGGCGTGACCCAATTCGACGCCCTCGTCGGCCACCTCAGCGGCGGGCAGCACAAGCGCGTCGCCCTGGCCCAGGCGCTCATCATCCCCGCCGACCTGCTCATCCTCGACGAACCGACCAACCACATAGACGCCGAAGCCATCGCCTGGCTGGAGGAGCATCTGCAAAACCGCCCCGGCGCCCTGCTGATGGTCACCCACGACCGCTATTTTCTGAACCGGGTGGTCAACCGCATCCTCGATTTAGACCGGCGGCAGATTGTCAGCTACACAGGCAACTACGGCCGTTATCTCGAACTCTCCACCTCCCGCCACGAGCAACTGGCAGCGGCCGAGCAAAAGCGGCAGGCCCTATTGCGGCGCGAATTGGAATGGCTGCACCGCAGCCCCATGGCCCGCAGCACCAAACAAAAAGCGCGTAAACAGCGCGTCGCCGAGATGCAAACGCTGCGCCTCGACCGGCGCGAGCAGCAAGTCGCCATCTCCCTGGCGAGCCGCCGCCTGGGCAAGCGCGTCCTGGAAGCGCGTGGCCTCAGCAAACGCTTCGGCGAGCAAATTTTGTTCGAGAATCTCGATTTTGACCTGGCTCAAGGTGACCGGATCGGCATTCTCGGCCCCAATGGGGCGGGCAAAAGTACCTTGCTCAACGTCCTGGCGGGCAAAATCACCCCAGACAGCGGCGCGGTGAACTGGGGCGAGACGGTGGTCCTGGGCTATTACGATCAGTTGAGCGCCGGGCTGCGCGACGATAAGCGCGTCTTCGACACCATCGCCGACGCCGCGCCGCTGATCAAGAACGAAGAAGGCTACCGCATAGACGCGGCGCAGATGCTCGAATGGTTCCTCTTTACCCGCGCCGAGCAGCAGACCTACGTCGGTAGCCTCAGCGGCGGCGAGCGGCGGCGACTTTACTTGCTGCTCACCCTGGTCACTCAGCCCAACGTCCTCTTCCTCGACGAGCCGACCAACGACCTGGACATCCACACCCTTGCGGTGCTGGAGCAATTTCTCGACCAGTTCCAGGGCTGTCTGGTGGTGGTCAGCCACGACCGCTACTTCCTGGACCGCAACGTGGATTTCCTGGTCAGCTTCGAGGACGGCCTGCTCGGCGCGCGCTACCCCACGCCGTATGAGAGCTACCGGAAGAATGTGGAACGGGGAATGCTGAATGCGGAACGCGGAGTGCGGAATGCGGAACCGGCCACCGGCCACCGGCCACCGGCCACTGGCAACCGGCAACCCGCTAAACTCACGTGGAAGGAAAGGCAGGAGTTAACGGCCGTTGAAGCCCAAATCGCCGCCCTCGAAGAGACCATCCCCGCCCTGGAAGCGGCCATCAACGCCGCCGGGGGCGACTACACCCGCCTGCAGAGCCTCTCCGACGACCTGACCGCCGCCCGCGCCGCCCTGGAAACGGCCGAGACCCGCTGGCTAGAATTGTCGGAAAAACAGGGGTAGGGCAGGATGGCGTGACGAACGAATTGACAACTTCTATTCGTTTGTTACACTAAGGGTTGTGTACACGGTTATTCGTGCTTACGAGGTGATTGATGTTAAAAAATATCACGTTTAGCGCAGAGGAAACGCTCATTCAACAGGCAAGAGACCGGGCATTGGCTGAAAACAGCACGCTCAACGCAGAGTTTCGGCGTTGGTTGGCACAATATGCGGCGCGGCCGCAAACGGCCGTTGAATTCCGCGAACTCATGGCCCAACTCAGCTACGCCCAACCCGGTCGTTCATTCAGCCGTGAGGAGATGAATGAGCGCTAATTACTTTCTGGACACCAACCTGTTTGTCTACGCATTCGATCAACAGGCGCCGGAGAAGCAATCTCGCGCTTTGCTTCTGATTGAGAATGCGCTGTTGGATGGGCGCGGCATTATCAGCACACAGGTCATGCAGGAATTCCTCAACGTCGCCACGCACAAATTTGCCGCCCCATTGACCTTGTCCGACCGCCAACAATATGTGCGTCGCGTATTGTACCCATTATGCCGCGTTTTCCCGGACCTTGACTTGTATGAGGCTGCTTTGCAGATTCAGGCCGAAACGGGTTACTCTTTTTATGACTCGTTGATCCTGGCCGGGGCAGTGGCTGGAAATTGCAGCGTCTTGTATACAGAAGATTTACAGAACGGCCGTACTGTTCGCGGTGTCCACATCCAAAACCCATTTGCAGACCAAGTTTAACCATAAGTCATCGCTCAGTTTGGTGGAAAAAATGACCGCCATGATCCAACAAATTCAACCCCATTGGACGATGGTCCAGCCTTATTTATCCATTCGCAATGAGGCGGAGTATGAGCAGGCTGTGGACCGATTGAACCAACTGCTTGACGAGGTTGGCGCAGATGAAAGCCATCCCTTGTATGGGTTTCTAGACACTTTGGGCGCACTCATCCAGGTGTACGAAGAAAGTCATTACCCGATGCCAGAGGCAAGCGGGGCTGAGTCCCTCCAATATCTCATGGAAGAGCATGGCTTGCGTCAGAGCGACCTGGCCGAAATTGGTTCGCAAGGCGTCGTTTCAGAGATTCTCAATGGCAAACGCGAGTTAAACGTGCGTCAGATTCGCGCCCTGGCCCGCCGTTTTCACGTCTCCCCTGCGGTTGTTATTTAGAGATTGGAGATTGGAAATTACAGTCAATCCCCAATCCCCAATCTCCAATCCCCAATCTCCAAAAGGAACCCATGACCCAACGACCCATCACCAGCGAAGACGCAGCTACCTACCCCCTGCCCGGCATGACCGCGCCGGTCTCCATCACCTTTAGCCCGGATGATGGGCTGATCGCCTATCTGCACAGCCCGGAGGGCAGCCTGCGCCGCCAACTGTTCGCCTGCGACCCGGACACCGGGGCAACGCGCCCGCTCGTCGCCCCGCCCGGCGGCGACACGGAAGAAAACCTCTCGCTAGAGGAAAAGCTGCGCCGCGAACGGCAGCGACAGCTTGGCCTGGGGGTGACGCAATACGCCTGGGGCCAGGGGAATCGCCTGCTCATCCCCTTGCAAGGCAACCTTTATCTGCAAGATGGGCCGGACGCCGACCTGCGCCTGCTGGTAGATGGGGGCGGCTCGCCCCTGCTCGACCCGCGCTTCTCGCCCGACGGGGAGTGGGTCTCCTTTGTCCGGGATAGCGAGTTGTACGTTATTCCGGTGACGGGGGGTGAACCGCGCCAACTCACGCAGGGGGCGCGGGGCGCGGGCAAGACAAACGGCCTGGCCGAATTCATCGCCCAGGAGGAGATGGGGCGGCGCGAAGGCTACTGGTGGTCGCCAGACAGCCAATGGCTGGCCTTCGCCGAAGTGGACGAAAGCCATATCCCGGTCTACCGCATCCTCCACCAGGGCAAGGAGCAGACGGGAGACGAGGCACAGGAGGACCATCGCTACCCGTTCGCCGGGGAGGCCAACGCCAAAGTGCGCCTGGGTGTGGTCGGCGTTGCGGGGGGCGATCCGGTCTGGCTTGATTTGGGCGAAGATGAGGACATTTATCTGGCGCGGGTGGGGTGGTTGGCAAACGGCCGTTTAACCGCCCAAGTTCAAAATCGCGCCCAAACCCAACTGGACCTGGTCGCCTACGATCTGCCCACCGGCCAGAAACGCCCCCTGCTCACCGAAACCAGCGATGTCTGGATCAATTTGCACGATTTGTTTAAGCCGTTGGAAAACGGCCGTTTCCTCTGGGGTTCCGAGCGCAGCGGCTTCATGCACCTCTATTTGTATGATGCGGCTGGACGGCTGGAACGGCCGTTAACCCAGGGCGAATGGCTCGTCACCGAACTCGTTGCCGTAGACGAGGCGGCCGGGCTGGTCTACTTCCTGGCCACGGCCGAAAGCCCGCTGGAGACCCACCTCTACGCCGTCCCCCTGGCGGGCGGCCCGCCGCGCCGCCTCACCGAGACGCCCGGCAACCACAGCGTCGTGGTAGACCGCGCCCGGCAGCGCTTTGTGGACACCGGCCATAACCTGGAGACGCCCCCCACCGTCACCCTGCGCCGCCTGAGCGACGGCGCCCTCCTCCGCACCCTCTACACGCCCGACGATCCGCGTCTGGACGCGCTGAATCTGCCCACGCCGGAAATCGCCAGCCTGCCCACCCGCGATGGGGTGAAGCTGTATGGGGCAGTTTTCCGGCCGGACGCGGCGCAGTTCGGCCCTGGCCCCTATCCCACCATCGTCATCGTCTACGGCGGCCCCCACGCCCAGCGCGTGACCCATAGCTGGACGGTGCGAGCCACCATGTTCGCCCAATACATGGCCCAGCAAGGCTACCTCGTCTTCATGCTGGACAATCGGGGCAGCGCCCGGCGCGGCCTGGCCTTCGAGGGCTGGATCAAATGGCGCATGGGGCAGATTGAGGTGCAGGATCAGGTGGATGGCGTGCGTTGGCTGGCTGCCCAGGGGCTAACCGACGCGGCGCGGGTGGGGATTTACGGCTGGAGCTATGGCGGCTACATGGCGGCGATGTGTCTGATGCAGGCTCCGGAGACCTTCAAGGCAGCCGTTGCCGGCGCCCCCGTCACCCATTACGATGGCTATG
>CAYONK010000021.1:5775-15947 GCA_964405285.1 uncultured Ardenticatenaceae bacterium | reverse complement strand
GCTGCCATCGGCGCTGAATTCGAGGGTAACGGCCGTTTCCGCCAGCGGCAGGTTACCGTTCAACGAACTCAGCGTCCAACTCGTCCCGGCCAGGTTCATGCTGGCCTCCGGTTGGGGCGCCTGCTGCTGGCAGGCAGCCAGCCAGAACAAGGCCAGCATGAGCATCATGATTCTTACTACAGGTTTCATACAGATTCTTCTCCTTACTAATTGAGTTGGTTAGGTTGGATGGGTTTGTTGGGTTTGTTGGTTGCCGACAAGCCAACCGCTAACAAACTAACAAACTACCTCCCCCTACATTTCCAGACCCGCCAACTCTTCCATATAAACAACGGCCGTTTCAATGCCGCGATGGAACATTTCGATGCTAAACCGCTCATTGGGCGAATGCAGGCCATCATCATCCAGGCCATAGCCCATCATCACCACCGGAATCCCCATCAGGTCGGCGATTTCGGCGACGACGGGGATAGAGCCGCCGCCCCGCGTGAAGAGCGGCGTCGCCCCCCACCCTTTCTCATAGGCGCGGGCGGCCGCCTGCATCGCCGGGCTATCGAAGGGGAAGAGCGCCGCCTTGCCGGTAGTGAGCAGCTTCACGTCTACCTGCACCGTCGGCGGAGCGATAGACTCGACGTAGCTTTTGATTTGCCCAAAGATTTTGTGCGGGTCTTGGTTGCCCACCAGCCGCGAGCTGAGCTTGACGCCCGCCCTGGCCGGGACGATGGTTTTGGCGCCCGGCCCGGTCCAACCGCTCCACATCCCGTTGATGTCCAGCGTCGGCCGGGCGGAGATGCGCTCGCGGATGGTGTAATGGGGATCACCCCAAACGGCCGTTACCCCCGTAGACTGCTTATACTGTTCCTCGCTCAGGTCTGTTTTGGCGATCATCGCCCGCTCTTCGGCCGTCAGGGGAACAACGTCATCATAAAAGCCGGGCACGGCGATGGTATTGTCCGGGTTGTAGAGCTTGCCCAGGATTTCCGCCAGCGCCAGGGCCGGGTTATGGACCGCGCCGCCCCACAGGCCGCTGTGCAAATCATCCGTCGGCCCCTGGACCTCAATTTCCAGATAGGTCATGCCGCGCAGACTATGCAAAATGGCTGGTTCTTCAATGGTGCGCATGGAGGTGTCGCTGATGATGCAGACATCGGCCCGCAGCAAATCAAGATGCTCTTTGATGAAGGGGACCAGATTGGGCGAGGCAACCTCTTCTTCCCCTTCAATGAGGAATTTTACGTTGACCGGGGCGCGGCCGGCCGTTTTCAGATAAGACTCCAACGCCTTGACGTGGATGAACAACTGTCCTTTGTCGTCGGTGGCCCCGCGAGCGTAGATTTTGCCGTCTTTCTCCACCGGCTCGAAGGGAGGCGTGCGCCAGCCATCTTCCATCTCGGCCGGGACCACATCGTAATGGCCGTAGACGAGGAGAGTGGGCGCGTCTGGTCCGGCCCCCAACCATTCGCCATAAGTGACGGGATGACCGGCCGTTTCCATCACCTGCACGTTGTCCAGACCGAGGCCGCGCATGTGGTCGGCCAGCCATTCGGCGGCGCGGCGCACGTCTGGCGCGTGGGCCGGGTCTGTGCTGATGCTGGGGATACGTAACAATTCGTGCAGTTCGCGCCGGAAGCGTTCCGCCTGTTCCCGTGAGTATTGCCGAGCGGCATCACTTGAGAAACTCATGGTAATTGTCTCCTTTTCTGTGGCTGGCTAAGTTAGGAATGAAAATAAAACAACTTACGGAACTGAGATTGGCGATTCATGAATTGATTCTTCCGTAAAAAAACGCAGATTGCGCAGATTCACGCAGATCTTTACTCTGGAAACTTTGCGCCACTGTGCCTTTGCGCGACCTTTTTTCGGTGATTCATGAATTAAAAACTGATCCGCAATTTCACGCAAATTCACGCAGATTGAACCAGAAAAATCTGCGCCAATCTGCGAAATCTGCGGATCAAAAGATGATTTTTCGATCTACTGAATCTCCAATCTTCTGTCGGTTATTTACTCCGCATTCCCACGGGTTTCAGCCCTTCGGAATTTTCAAGAATTGGTTAGTAATGACCCTTGTCTGGTTCTCATCGGTCTGAGCGGACTCTTCCTCGCTCAGACGCTCTAATGAGAGTAACGAAAGGTGTAGGTCATAGAGCGTGGCCAGAATACCGGCCAGCGCCGCCTGATCGGGCAATTCGCCTTGCAGAATGGTAATGGTGTGGCCGTTTTCCTGGGTCAGCCAGGAGACAGTCATCTCCAATCGTTCGGCCCAATCTGGCTGAAGCCGACCGCGTACACAGATGCGGTACAACGCTGGATCATCAAAAACATTCTGATTCATCGAGTGCAGGTCCATGACATCTGACATAGTATCATGAACCTATGGGCTGTAAAGAGGGGGAAAGTATCAAAAAAGATGTAAGTGCTGCCATAAACCCAACGACTCAGCAGCAGCCAGGGCCTCGGTGAGGCGGTTAACACCGAGCTTTTGGTAAATGTTGGCCCGGTGGCGTTTCACAGTGTTGGGGGAGAGTACCAATCGAGCGGCGATCTCTTTGGCGGAGAGGCGTTGACCGAGAAGGTATAATATCTCCAATTCACGCATGGTGAGGGGGGCTTCGGGCGCGGCTGGGGATGCAGAGGTAGCGGCCGTTTCCCCCTCTCCCTCCCCCGGAAAAGCAGCCAACACCCGCGACACATGCTGCGCCACTTCCGCCCGCCCGCCAATTTGCCGCAGCAGCGCCTGCATCGGCGGCCCCAACTCCACAAACGTTCGGATAATGCCACTGCGCCCCGCCAGAGAGACAGCCTTTATCAGCGACTGCCGCGCCGCCACACCCTCACCACAAGCCATCTCGGCCAACGCCCGCAGCGCAAAAATCTCCACCCTGGACCGCTCCGTATGCGTCTGTATGGCGACCCGGTCTAGCGCCTCTAGTAACTGGAGCGCTTCCCGGATGTCTTCCGGCCCGCCGCGCAAGATGAGAATACGCGCTCTGGTGGTGTATGGCTCCTCTGTGCTGGGATAAAGCGGCCGATCCGGCAGCGGCAGCGGAGAGTGGTCCACCCAACGCTCCGCCCCGGCCGCATCTCCTTGCAAGCTCAAGAGACGCGCCTGAGCCGCGGCCGTTTCCAGCGACATATGGCCGGTCAACTCCACGTCGAACAGGCTCGCCTCTTCCATCTGCCATCGCGCCGCTTCGCCCTTCCCCTGCGCCTGATAGATGAGCGCCAGGCCGCTCATCCCCCGGCGACTCAACGTTAGAAACGTGGTAGCCCGCATCCGCGCCAGTTCGGCAAAATGCTGCTCTGCCAGCGCCAAATCGTTCCATAGGTAATGGATGTAGCCCAACGTGGCCCGCGCCCAACTTTCCAAAAAGACAAGCTGTCTCTCGCCCGCCTTCTGGCATACCACCTGAGCGACATGCTCCGCTCGTTCCAAATCGCCAGATTTCACGTCGTTGATGCCCAGCGCCAGTAAGATGCGCAGAGTGTAGCTGTCCGGCCGATCCTGCTCTCGCTGGTATTCGCTTACCAGATAGGCTTCCGCCTCGGCGGTGCGGCCGATGGTGTGCAGGCACAGGCCCAGGTAGGAGAGGGCCACGCCACGAGCATAGCGCCACGATTCGGGCAGCATTTCTAGCGCCTCCTGGCAGAAAGCCAGGCTCTTTTCCGGTTGATTGACGTGGTGGGCGACCAGGCCTTTGAACAGGGCCAATTGCCCACACAGCAGATGCTCTTGCGCCGGGTCCATCTGTTCGGCGCGGTCAGCCAACAGGCGGGTAGCAGCCACGACCAATTCATCCATCCGGGCAAAATCCCAATGGAAGATGGTCTCCCAGGCCTCCAAAAGCATGAGTTGTGGATTGTTCTGGATAAACGCTGGCGGCAGCAGGCGTTGCCAACGCTCTAACATCGGCCGATTTTCGCGGTTGAGGATGTCGCCTAGCCCACGCTGCATCACCTGAACGGTCAGATCCGGGTCATTGGCTTGCAGGGCGTGGTGCAGCGCCTGATCGAAGAGGTTGTGGTCGGCGTACCAGCGAGCGGCGCGACGGTGGGTGGTGTCTCTTCCCTCTGGTGGCTGGGGGCTAACACTGGTTTGGCGCAGGAAATGGCGGAAGAGGTCGTGGAAACGATACCATTCCTGGTGATTGTCTTGAGGGATGATGAAGAGTTCGGCGGCTTTCAGTTCGTCCATCAACGCCTGAGCGTCTGCCTGGGGGCAGTCTAGCAAGGCTGCGGCTAAGGAAACAGAAAAGCGGTCGGGAACGGCCGTTGCCAGCAAAAAACGCTGCATTTCCGGCGACTGCTGCCGGAACACCTGGTCCAGCAAATAATCGGCGATATAGGATTCCCCCTGGACCAACGCCTCGGTGAACGCCTGTGGGTCGGCGTGGCGCAGCAGCGAGAGAGTCGTCAGTTTCAGAGCGGCGATCCAGCCTTCCATGCGCTGCTGCAACAGCTGGATGGTCTGATCATCGAGCAACAGAGCCAGGCCGGGGCGCAGGTAGGCGTCCGCTTCGGCCGGGGAGAAACGCAAATCTTTGGCGCGAATTTCTGTCACTTCACCTCTGGCCCGTAAATCGGCCAGAGGCAAAAGGGGCTGGGTGCGAGAGAGGATAACCAGGTGCAGCGGCGCAGGCCAATGACGCCCCCATCCGGTCAACAGATCAGAGATGGCCGGGTTATGTAGATTGTGGAAATCATCCAACGCCAGGATGAAGCGGCCGGGCAGGCGGGTGATTTCGTTGCTGAGGGTGGCGAAGAGGAAATCGGTGGACGGCCGTTGCAGGGCGTTGAGCAGGCCCAGAGTTTGCGGGCAGGCATCGGGGAAGATAGTGCGCAGAGCGGCGACGAAGTAGCGGAGGAAGCTGTCTAGATCGCTGTCGTTTTCATCCAGCGAGAGCCAGGCGGCGGGTGGATCGTCCCCTCTACCTTGAGGGGCGCGGGATTCCAGCCAGGCACTCACCAGGGTGGTTTTGCCAAAGCCGGCCGGGGCAATAATCAGCGTCAGGGCGCCCTGGAGACCGGCGTCGAGCAGCCGCGTCAGTCGGGGGCGTGGCACCAGACCATCGCTTGTGGTGGACCAACTGAGCTTGGTGGTCAGAATAAAAGTAGCCAATGGTGGCGTTTCAGCCATATGGGCTAACCGTCCAGAGGCGCAGAATCAGCGGTTATCATAAAACCGGCCAATATCCGGCAGGGTGGGTCCGAGCGCGGGTGGCAGTGATTCGGCGGCTTTTAGTTCGCGCAGGTATTGGGCGTATTGTACCACAATACCGATGAGGGCGAGGCTGAGCATGATAACGGCCGTGAAGCTGCTGTCGTTATCCAGCCGCAAAGCCAACCCAATCAGGCGAACACCGAGGATGACGGTGATGATGATGAGCAGTTTGTCGCTGTAGAGACGGGTGAACCAGGCTCCCATCAGGCCACCGATGATGAAGATGGGGATGT
Organism: uncultured Ardenticatenaceae bacterium; assembly: GCA_964405285.1. Lineage (GTDB taxonomy): Bacteria > Chloroflexota > Anaerolineae > Promineifilales > Promineifilaceae > Leptovillus. Next base: position 10,493 of record CAYONK010000021.1, on the reverse strand, counting down.
TGAAGTAAACGGCCGTTTCCGCCCCCAGCGCGATCACGTCCGTAGAGACATATTGGACAATCGCGTTAAACCAAAGCGCGATATTCGCCCCGGCCAGAAAGCCGATCAGGGTGACGCTCAGATCAGAATAGCGTCGTCCGAGGAGGTAGCCAATCACCCCAAACCCTAAGATGACGAGCAAGATCGTCCACTCCCTCTCGCGCAGCAGCGACCAACCTGAATCTAGCGAAAGCACCAACACTGCCACCAACTCCGCTCCGGCCATCAAGCCCACAATCGCCAGCGTCACTCGCAAAACGCGCCGCCCCGCCAGCATAATATAACCGCCAAGCCCCAATCCCAAGATGAGCAAAGTCAGGTTAAAGAAAAATTCAAACATGGTCCATACCCTCTTATGCCATTCACTATGACTTCATCAAAAAAGGTCGCGCAAAGACGCAAAGGCGCAAAGTTTCCCAGTCAACTATCAGGCATCGTCTTCATCCCGGTTCAGGCGAATGAGCGATTGCCCCACGACAAACGCACTGACCACCGTCCCGGCCAGGAACATATAAAACGCCAACTCTGAGATGGGAAAACGGCCGAGCGACACATCCATCGTGCTGGCCAACGCCGACCCGACCAACCAACCCGTCAGGATCAGGCCAACCATCAACCGGTCCAGGCTCTTATTCAGCGCCTTGTCCAGCTTTGTCACCTCTTTGGAGAGATCGCTCACGTCAATATGCACGCTCAGCCGTCCTTTCTCATATTGGTCCAGCCATTTTGTCGTCGCCTCAACCAGAGTGGGCACGCGGTAGATGATCTCTCGCGTGCTGCGCGAGATTTGGGTGCGGACGGTTTGCGCCAGCGCTTCGGCATTGATCTGTTCGCGGGCCAGGCTCAGGCTGCTTTGCACCGCCATCTGCGAGAGGTTGATGTCCGGATCCAGGCGGCGGATGATCTCATCCGCCTGCATCAATGTCTTAAAGGCCAGGGTAAAGTTGGGGTCCAGCCGCAGCCCGGCGCGCCGGATCACCTCTTGTAAGGCAGTATAGGTATAGGACATATCCGGCATTTGCCCATCCTGAACGCTGAGGAAGCGTTGCCCAAACCGCTCCATCATCGCCAGAAATTCTCTCTCGTCAACCTGCTTGCCGGGTAGGGGCAAGCTAAGACGCAAGGCTGCTTTGCCCAGGCTGTAGCCATCTTGCTCTACCATGGAGACGAGCAGATCGGCCAGGGCCATGCGCTGCCCCCGGTCCAATTCGCCCATCAAGCCCATGTCTAGAAAGCCAATTTGCCCGGTTTCCAGATTGACCAGGACATTACCAGGGTGGGGATCGGCGTGAAAGAAGCCATCGAAGAGGGCTTGCTTGGTCATCGCCTGCACAAATTGCTCCGCCAGTTCCTTCGGGTTTATGCCCGCTTCGACGATGCGATCCACTGCGCTCATCTTGACGCCGGCGAGGAAGTCCATTGTCATGACCTTGCTTGTACAGAGGTGAGAGTAGGTTTTGGGCAGGCGAACCGACTCGAATTGGGCCATGTTATGGCTGAGCAAGCGGATGTTGGCCGCTTCGTTGCGGTAATCCAACTCGTAGAGGATATTGTCGGCGAATTCGTCTACCAGGCTGCGCAAATCCATCGCCTGCGCCCACTCTTGCCGTTTTTGAATGCGCCGGGCGAAGTCGCGGATGACGTTGAGGTCGGCTTTGACGGTAACGTCTATGTTGGGGCGCTGGACTTTGACGACAACGGCCGTTCCGTCATACAGCGTCGCCCGATGAACCTGAGCCGTTGAGGCGGCAGCAAACGGTTCCGGCTCAAACGTCGCAAAGAGATTCTCCGGCGTATCCTTCAACTCCTCAATAATGATCTCGCGAGCGATTTCGTAGGGGAAAGGTGGCACATTACTTTGCAGTCTTTCCAACTCCCGCAGCCACTCCGGCGGAAGCTGCTGCGCCCGGCTGCTGACAATCTGGCCGAACTTAACAAACGTTGGCCCCAACTCTTGCAGCATATACCGCACCTTCTCCGGCAGCGTCAGGTCCTGCATCGGGTCCACGTCGCGGAAGATCAGATCCTGCATGAAGACGCGGAAACGGGCCAGCGGCGTCATCTCTACTACAATATCTTTGGTGTAGCGGCCGACAATGTCGGTAATTTGCGCCACTCGCAGATTCTCGGCGATGGCATTGCGGCGGCCGGAAGAGAGCATCCCCACCCACCGCCAGTAGAATTGATCTTCCGTCTTGCTGCGGAACTCCGGCTTATCCAGCCCAAAGAAGGCTTCCATGATCACCACCACCAACGCCATGATCGTGCCACCAATGGTGATCCAGAGCAGCGAGGGAGACGCAATGACCAGCACGTTGGGCGAGACCCAGGCCAACAGCCAAAACATCAGCGCGTTAATGACAATGGTGAAAAGGCCCATATTGCGCACCAACAACCGGGCAGTCAATAACAGCACCAATGGCCGGACAAAGGCATTGATAATGCCAAACAAAATACCAAAAAACAGATAGGTCGGGCTGATACCAACAACGCCCGGCAATAATTGCCCCAGTTCCAGACCGGGCGATATGATGATAGTAACCGCCAGGGCCAGGGCATTCACCAAGACTCGGATAACAAAATAGATCATGGTTACGTCCTCAAACTCATCAGGCTTAACCCAATCCCCTAAATACGAAAGACGCAGAGATTCAACAACTCTCTGCGTCTTTCATCTCTTTGTTGGTTGGTGCTTCGGCTTATCCGGGCAACTTACTGCCCATGCCTCGCTTAGGCTTCGTCTTGACCAAAGGCAGCCATCAGTTCAGCTTCTTGCTCTTGGGTCAGGTTGCTGGCGATTAGCTCAAACTCCGTGCCCTTGAACTCTTCAGCCAGGCGTTCGCGTACCGCACTGGAGGAGAGCAGGAACAGGGCAGAGGTCCCTTCTGTCACCTTGTCGCGCACATCTTTGATGAATTGGTCGTTGATGCCGTAATCGGCCATCTTCCCGGCCAGACCACCGATCACCGCACCTACCGCCATGCCGAAGAAGGGGACGAAGAAGAGCAAGCCAAACAACATGCCCCAAAACGCGCCATCTAATGCGCCAATCGTGCCGGTGGGCACAGCCTGACGGGTCTTGGGCTTCTTTTTGCCTTCCGGCCAGGAGACGGTCGCCGCGTCCTGGATGGTGATCAGGCGTTGCTTTTGCAGCTCGATCAGTTTAGCCAGCGCGTCTTGCGCGCCTTCGGCATTGTTGAACTTCACGACAGTCAATGTAGCCATAAAATTTTTCTCCTTTTTGGAAATGAGGTGTATATCGTTCACAACTTGACGATTATCACTAAATTTTTACACAGGTGACTGAGAATTATCATTACTCCTCAGCAAAGGTTAACACTGTGACCAGAGTGGTTGGCTGGGTAACGGCCGTTAATCCACTCCCCGTCTGCGCAATCACCGGGAAAAAGGCGCGCACTTCCATCAAATTATTCGGGTCAAACACCACCGACGCCTCCGCCTGCTGCGTCCAGGCGTCTGCGCGAACCTCAGCCGGGTACTGCACGCGCCCAATTGCCTCAAACTCATATCGGTTGATCTGCGCCCCTGGGGTACAGCCCGTATTGTGCGCCGCCGTATCAAAGTCGGCGAACGTCCCGGAGGCATTGGTCAGCCAGACCACCCACGCCCCCGTGTCGCAGCGATAGCGCACATCCGTCTGGTCCAGCAGCGCCGTACCCGGAGCCGTTTCGGTGGCCCAAGTCACCCGGAAGACGGGATCGTTAGCGATTCCCGGAGGGCCAGCGACGTGATTCGGCGGCACAAAAGGCAGCACCCTGGTATCCGGCAAAGGCGGCGTGGTAAAGACCTGGGTGAACGTCTCGTTGCTCCACGGGCCGGTATTGCCCGCGATGTCAGTCGCCCGCACGCGGAAGCCATACGTCTCCCCATGCACTGCGCCGGTGACAAAACGAGTTTGTTGACCATTGCCCAGTTGGAAAACCTGACCAAACTGCCAGGGTCCGCCATTGACGTTGAACTGCACTTCATACTGCCGCACCCCGCTGCGATTATCTTGCCCGGTAAAGGTGATGGGGAAACCTGATTCGTAGGTGAAAGGGGGTAACGCCTGGAATGTAACCGTCGGCGGGATCGAGTCAATAGTAGTGTTGGTTTGTTGTTGGGCGGGGTTGCGCGTCCAGCTTTCCACGTTGCCAGCGTTGTCCACAGCCCGCACCCGGAAAAAGTAGATATTGCCATCAGCTCCTGCCTGCCAGACTGCGCTTTGATTGGTCGTGCCCCGAATCCATTGGACCCAATTCATGCCGTCGGTGGCGTAATCCACGTCCCAAAAAGCGATGCCTGTGGCCGGATTGCCAAAATCAATGCCGGTCCAACTGACGGTCATCTGGCCGGGCGAGAAGCCGGGCAGTTGGGTGATGGTAGATTCCGGCGGCACGGTATCTACGGCAATTACCCAATCAATGACGAGGCGTGGAGCAAACTGGCTGCCGGCCTCCCGCGACAGGAAAACGCGCGTAAACGGATTGGCCTGACCCTCGTTGCCGATGACGATAATGCCATTGTTCGGATGCTGACCGGAGACCCAATCCCGAACAAGATTGGTAGCGTTACCGTTTTTCTCGCCTGACCCGGCCGACACAATCCCGGTCCCCAGCGAGCCACCCCATTGCGGGGCGTTGCTCACCCAGGTGAGGGTGAATTCATTCCAACTGGAT
>CAYONK010000021.1:0-5765 GCA_964405285.1 uncultured Ardenticatenaceae bacterium | reverse complement strand
GCGGGCTTCAAACCCCATTTCTGGGCCGCTGTCGCTGGCCCAAATGCGCAGCGTGGCGTTGTTGATGGTGGCGTTGCTGGGGATGTTGGCGGCGGCGATATTAAACCAGAGGTACATTCGTTGGGCGCCAAAGCCTTCGGCGGTGGTGTAGCCCAGCCGTAAATCGGTGCGGTCGCCCCGATTGGTGAAGGCGGCGGGCCATTGCCCTTCCGGAATGCCGGAGGTGGCAAAGGTGTCCATCGCTACCGGGATTTCGGTGATGGTTTGGATACTGTTCTCGGTTTCGATCTGGCTGAGGACGATGGGGGCAAAAGCGGGGTCATCAGGATCAAACGGCCGTTCCTCCCCCTCCTGCGCCCGCAAGGCTGCGCTGCTCAAGGTAAACACCAGCGCCAGAGCCAACAAGACCATCGGCAAAAGACGATAAAATCGTTCTTTCCTCTTATTTGACATACTCTTTATCTCCTTATGTTGATCTTGACACAACGCAATAAAAACCGTAATAAGCTCTCCAATTTTAAAACAGAGCGATGCAAGACGGCGTGAATGCGGTGAAGGCAGAGACCAAGTTGAGAGACTCTGACGCACCCCACCACCTGGCGCAAATTAAAGAGCGCGGAACTTGCTACGTCGAGTATAACCCAAGAATCAGGCAGGGGGTAGAAAGAATCAACAAATCACTAACAAAAAATTGCCATGTCTGGGAGCAACGGCTATGATACATACTCAAGATAGGATATTCTTGACTACCTTGTTCCTGGTCTCAAGCCGTTCGCGCGTTACCTGAACCCAGGAACAGCAGTTCCGTGTCAATTTGGAGGAGTATGTTTGCCATGCGAAAATTTTCCCTTTGGTCAGTTGTTGTAGTGCTGGCAACGGCCGTTGCCCTGCTCGCCGCCTGTGGCGGAAGAAGCTCTGAACCAGAAATCCCCACTATCGCCCCAACCGCCCAGTTGCCCACCCCCATCGTTAGCACCCCGGAAGCGCCCGACGAAAGCGGCGACACCTCCTGGTCCGACGTGCAGGCGGCCGGCAGACTCATCGTCGGCGCGTCCTTCGACTACCCGCCCTTCACCTACTACAACGAAGAATTCCAGCAAACCGGCTTCGACGTCGCCCTCATCAACGAAATCGGCGCCCTGCTTGGCGTGGACGTAGAGATGAAAGACATGGCCTTCGACGGCCTGGGCGACGCCCTGCTGCTCGGCCAGATAGACGCCGCCATCTCCGCCATCTCCGTCACCGACGAGCGCGAAGCGGTGGTCCGCTTCTCCAATATCTACTACGTCAGCGAAGATGGCGTCCTGGCGCAAAAATGGATGGAACTCGACTCGATCACCGACGGGGCGCAAATCGTCAACCGGCGCGTCGGCGTCCAACGCGGTTCCGCCTTCGCCGACTGGATTCAAAAAGAGTACATCCAAACCGGGCTGATGGGCGAAAGCAACCTCTTCCTCTACCTCCAGGCAGAGGATGCCCTGCGCGACCTGCGCCTCAACCGGCTCGACCTGGTCATCGGCGATCTGCTGCCGGCCCAGGTCGCCATCAATGCCTTCGACGACATCGAACTGATCGGCCAGGGACTCAATCTGGAGCGTTACGCCATCGCCCTGCCCCCCGAATCGGCTGAACTCCAGGCGCGGATCAACGAAGCCCTGACCACCCTGCAAAATCAGGGGCGGATCGCCGAACTGGTCCGCGAATACCTGAACCTGGAAGCTGACGAGATCAGCCCCATCCCCACACCCGATCCCGGCCGGCCGACTCCTGTCCCCCCACCGCCGCCCGCCTGCGTCAACGGCATGGCCTTTGTCCAGGATTTGAACTTCGACGACCAGAATATGACCGCCCCGCCGCAACTGGCCCCCGGCCAGGCCTTCCAAAAAGGGTGGCGCATTCTCAACAGCGGCACCTGCACCTGGGATAGCAGCTACAGCTTCGTCTTCGCCGGGGGCAACGTCCCGGCGGCCCGCATGGGCGGGCAAAATCAGGCCATCCGAGGCACAGTCGCCCCTGGCCAGACGGTGGACATTTTTGTGGACTTCGTGGCCCCCTTAGCCCCAGGGGTCTACCAGGGCTTCTGGACGATGCGCGCCCCCTCCGCCCTGCTCTTTGGCGACCGGATGTGGGTGGGCATTCAGGTCATCGGCGCAGCGACGCCCACGCCCGCGCCCACGCAAACGCCCGCGCCTGACATCAATTTCAGCGTAGACCGGACCAACATCCGCTCAGGCGAATGCGTCACCTTCTCCTGGAACGTCAACAACATCCAGGCTGTCTTCTTCTACCCGCAGGGGAGCAATTGGCAAGATCATGGCGTCAGCGGCCAGGGGACGAGCGTGCAATGCCCGACGCACACCACCACCTATGAGCTGCGGGTGCTGCGGCGCGACAACAGCTTCGACATCCGCCAGATCACCATTTTTGTCGAACAGATTCAAGGCGCGCCGGTGATCAATCGCTTCACGGTTGATCCGGGCCAGATTCTTGCCGGGCAATGCGTTAACATCGCCTGGCAGGTGACGGGCAACGTGAGCCGCGTGCGCATTCTGCGCGACAACAGCCTGATCTGGGATGGCGCGCCGATCAGCGGCTCTAACACCGACTGTCCGCCCAACGCCGGCCGCGCCGCCTATGTGATTGAAGCGACCGGCCCCGGCGGCACCAGCCGCGCCCAGCGCGACGTGACCATTGTGCAGCCAACGCCGCCGCCAACGGCCGTTCCGCCCACACCCACGCCGCCCATCATCCCCACCGCCACGCCACAACCGCCGATTATCAACTCCTTCATCGTCAGCCCTGGGCAGATCACGGCCGGGCAATGCGTCAACGTCACCTGGAACGTCAGCGGCGGCGCGAGCCAGGTCAATATCTTGCGCAATGGCTCGCCCATCGTCAATGGGGCAGCGTTTAGCGGCTCGCTGCCCGACTGCCTGAATGAGGCTGGCTCCTTCCTCTACCGGCTGGAGGCCAGCGGCAACGGGCAGACGGTAACGCGGGACCAGAATGTGACGGTCTCGCAAAGCGTGCCGCCCACGCCGACCCCGTCGCCGTTGGCGAATGTGAATTGGGTACTGGCGAATATGAACATGAACCAGATCATCCCGCAGAGTGTGCAGATAACGGCCGTTTTCGACACCAACACCGGTCTCGTCAGCGGCAGCAGCGGCTGCAACACCTATCGCGGCAGCTTCACCCTCAGCGGAGCCAACAACCTGTCCGTCGGCCCGCTCACCGGCACAAACATCGCCTGCGACCCAACCACCATGCAGATCGAACAGCAATTCCTCACCCTCTTCCAGTCCGCCGCCACCTACGACGTGTCACCTGGCGGTCTGATCATCTTCAACGGCAGCGGCATGAACGTCCTGGCCTTCACCCGCGGCGTTGCGCCCCGTTAAGCGCCTTATCTACCCCCCAAGCAAACCCTGGCAGGTTTTTTGCGAAAACCTGCCAGGGTTAACAGTTAGGAGAGACGGATGAGCAAGAGACAGCTCGACATTCTGCTGATCATGCTGGTTGTCATAGCCCTGGGGGTCGGGGTTTACCTGGCCATCACGCTGCTGGGCAACTTTTCCAATCGCGGCCAGGCGACGCCGCCCCCGCCGCAACCGGAATTCGGCAGTGACCCCTGGCAACGCATCCAGGAAGCTGGCAAAATCGTCGCGGGCACATCGCTGGATTACCCGCCCTTTGGCTACTACAACGAGAACTTCCAGCCCGAAGGCTTTGACGTGGCCCTGATTCGGGAGTTGGCGCAAACGCTCGGCCTCCAGGTCGAGATCAAGGATATGGCCTTCGATGGTCTGGCCGGGGCGCTGCAACTGGGGCAGATTGATCTGGCTATCGCCGCCATCTCGGTCACGCCAGAGCGGGAAGCGGTGTTCGACTTCTCCAACGTCTACTTCGTCGGCGAAGATGCCATTCTCGCCAACCAAAACGCCAACGTCACCGCCATTAACCGGGTGACGGAGATGGCCACCTATCGCGTCGGTGTACAGCGCTCCACCGTCTACGAGCGCTGGCTGCGCGAGTCGCTGGTGGACACCGGCATCATGCCGGCCGACAATCTACTCATCTACCAGCAAGCCACCCAGGCAGTAGAGGACGTACGCAGCGGCCGGATTGACCTGGTGGTTTTGGACCTGCCGCCAGCCCAATTGGCCGTTTCCGCGGGGGGCCTCAAACTCGTCGGCCAGGGGTTGAATCAGCAGCGATTGGCTATCGGTCTGGTGAATGGCGCGGCCACCACCCAGGGGCAGCTCAACAACGCCCTGACCCAACTGCAAAATTCCGGCCGTCTGAACGCCCTGGCGCAGCAATACCTGGGGCTGAATCCGGGCGAGATCATCCCCCTGCCCACGCCGCCCTCTATCTTGCCTACCCCCTTCCCCACCGCCACGCCGGTCGCCTGTATTGACCAGATGGCCTGGGTCCAGGATTTGAACCTCGACGACCGGAACATGACCGCCCCGCCGGAGATCGCGCCGGGGCAGCCCTTCCGCAAATGGTGGCGCATTCGCAATACGGGGACGTGTACCTGGGACGGCCGTTACGCCCTCACCTTCGTCGGCGGCAACTCACCGCTGGCCCAGATGGGCGGGCAACCCACCTTCGTCCAGGGCGCGGTCGCCCCCGGCCAGACCCACGACATCTTCGTGGATTTGGTGGCCCCGCTCGCGCCGGGCACGTATCAGGCGTTTTGGTCTATGCGCAATCCGGCCGGACGCACCTTTGGCGACCGCATCTGGGTGGGCATTCGCGTGCCCAGCCCGGCCACGCCCACCCCCGCGCCCACGCAAACCCCTTCGGCCAACATTGATTTCACCGTAGACCAGAACAACATCCGCGCCGGGGAGTGCGTCAACTTCCGCTGGAACGTCAGCGGGGCGCAGTCGGTCTTCTTCTACCAACGCGGCCAAAACTGGCAAAACCACCCGGTCACACCCTCCGGGACGCGCAGCGAATGCCCGCCGCAAACCATCGCCTACGAACTGCGCGTGGTGCGGCAAGACGGCAACGTGGAGGTGCGGGAGATCGTCATCTTTGTCGAGCCGGTGGCTGGCGCGCCGACCATCCACCGCTTCACCCTGACCCCGGCGGACCAACTGACGCTGGGCCAATGCGTCACCCTGAACTGGTGGGTAGAGGGGCGCGTCAGCAACGTGCGCCTGCTGCGCGATGGCACGGTGATCTGGCAGAGCGCCCCGGTGAATGGCTCCACGTCAGACTGCCCGCCCAACGTGGGCAACGTCACCTACCGCCTTGAGGCGACGGGACCAGGCGGCGAGAGCAACCGGGCACAGACGATCAACATCGTCGCCCCCACGCAGCCGACGCCCACAGCGCCGCCGATCATCCCGACGCCAACCACTGCGCCGCCGCAAATCCTCTCCTTCAATGTCACGCCGACGCAGTTGGAGGCGGGCAATTGTCTCAGCATCAATTGGGCGGTTGGCGGCGGGATCGCCCGCGTCCGGCTGCTGCGCAATGGGGTGGCGATTCTGGACAATGCGCCGAGCAGCGGGGCAAACCAGGATTGCCTGAGCGACGCCGGGGCCTTTACCTATCGCCTGGAAGCGACCGGGCCAGACGGCCGTCAGGACATCCAAGATCGCCTGGTGAACGTCACCGCGCCGCCGGTGGTCTCGCCGCTGGAGAATAGCTCCTGGCGGCTGCTGTTCTATTATGACGGTGTGGGGGCGTTGGTCTCGGTGATCAATGGCACGGAGATCACGGCGCTGTTTGGCGGGGATAATGATTTG
>CAYONK010000020.1:15765-16246 GCA_964405285.1 uncultured Ardenticatenaceae bacterium | reverse complement strand
TGCTCCCCCGCTCCCTCACTCTCCCGCCAGCCCCGGGGCAATCCCCACCGTCTTCGCCGCCCGCACGCTGCGGCGGATCGCCTCGGCGACCATTTCCGCGCCGGCGTTGGCCACCAGTTCGTAGGGCGCTTCGATGGTTCCGGAGGCCAAGGCGAAGGCGATGTCGCCGTCGTGGGTGGTGTGGATGGGGCGAACGGCCGTTGCCATGCCATCATGCGCCCGCCCTGCCAGCCGGTACGCCTCCGGTCGCGTCAGTCGGGCGTTCGTCCAGATGACCGCCAGCGTGGTGTTTGTGCCGGGCGGCGGCAGCCGTTGGATGTCTACAAAGCGCAGGGGGTGGGTTTCGGCCAGCCAACGGCCGTTTTCCCCCCGCGCCCCGGCCAATACCGACCCATCCGCGTTCAGCACGTCGCCCACCGGATTGGTCACAGCCATCGCCCCCACCACCAACTCGCCCAATTGCAAGCTGGCCGCGCAAAAG
>CAYONK010000020.1:12821-15755 GCA_964405285.1 uncultured Ardenticatenaceae bacterium | reverse complement strand
CCTTTCATCAAATGTTGAAAGCCGCCCCACTTGCCCACCGTCACCCCCGCCCCGGCTCCCACGTTGCCTTCGGCGATGGGGCCGTCGCCCGCGTTCAGGCAGGCGGCGTAGCCCATCGCGCTGTCCGGGTGGCGCTGCCCCCGGCTGAAACCGAGGTCATAGACGACGGCGGCTGGCACAATCGGGATGAGCTTGATCGGTGTCCGGTGGCCGATGTCCCGTTCCTCCAGGTAGCCCATCACCCCATCGGCGGCGGCCAGGCCAAAGGCGCTGCCGCCTGCCAGCAGCACGGCGTTGACATAATGATTGGGCTTATCGGCCGCCAATACGTCTGTCTCCCGGCTGCCAGGGGCCGGGCCGCGCACATCTACGCTGCCGACGGTGTTCTCTGGGCACAGAATCACTGTGCAGCCAGTCCAAAATTGTTCGTCTGTGGCGTGGCCGATTTGGAAACCGGCCAGGTGGAGGGTGGAGGATGTCATAGTGTGGAGTTGGGTGTCACGGAGCGCTGTTTTCCAAAGGGCGCGGCATAAGTTGATAGCCCATTGCCCGCATGATGGCGTTGATATTGTCAAGACGAGGGTTGCCTTTAGGCGAGAGCGCCTTTTGTAAACCTTGTCGGCTCATACCGATTTCTTCGGCAATCGTGGAAATGCCTTTGACGCGGGCAATGATACGCAACGCAGAAAGCAGGGTGGCCGAATCGCCGTCAATTGCATAATCGGAAAAGGCTTCATTGAGAAACGAATCTATTTCGTCAGGGTGGTGGGTGAAGTATTCAATGGTGACATCATTTAAGGTTCGGTAATTAGCCATGAGTTTGGTACTCCTGCCAGTAGATTTGCGCCTGCTGGATGTCGCGGGGCTGGCTGTCTTTATCGCCGCCACAGAGTAGAACAACGATAATATCGCCATCCTCAGCGAAGTAAATGCGGTAACCGGCTCCGAAAAAGAAACGGAGTTCGTTCACGCCGCCGCCAACAAATTTCACATCGCCATAATGTCCCTGCTCCAACCGCAGCAACCGTTTGAGGATGCGCCGCCGAGTGGTTGGGTCGCGCAGGCTGTTGAGCCAGTCGGTGAAGGGTTCATTGCCTGCCTCATCCTGGTAGACGATGACATTTTTTGCGGCGGTCATTGAAAAACGGTTCCAACTTTTTCTGTAATTGTTCAGCGCCCCTGCGGCTGGACACAGATTCACACAGATGAACACAGATTTTTCTCCTCCAATCTGTGTTCATCTGTGAAAATCTGTGTCCCCTATGTTTCGCGGGCTGAATACTTACCTTTTTCATCAGTATAACTCTGCTAACTATAGTTTGCAATAGGTGGATGAAGTGAGGGAATTTAGGAGCGTTCTACAAAACGGCCGTTTCCCCCCTCACCCACAAACACCCCATCCCGCACCACAAACTGGCCCCGGCTCAACGTCGTCTGCGGCCAGCCGCGCACCGTCAGGCCCTCGTAGAGCGTCCAGCCGGCCGTCTCGTGCAGCGTCTCTGGCGAGAGGGTCACTTCCCGGTTGGGGTCGAAAATCACCAGGTCGGCGTCGTAGCCGGGGGCGATCTCCCCCTTGTGGCGCAGACCGAAGAGCCGCGCCGGGTTGGCGCAGCAGACCGCCACCCATTGATTCAGCGTCAGATGGCCGCCGCCCACGCCAAAGTGGTAGACGGCCGGAAAGCGCATCTCAATCGAAGGCACACCGCCGGGGATGCGGCTGTAATCCCCCAGGCGGCTCTCCTTCTCCGCCAGGGTGAAGGGGCAGTGGTCGGTGGAGACGACCTGCAACTGATTCTGGCCGAGCGCCCGCCACAGGTTGGCTTGCTCCGCTGCCTCGCGGATGGGCGGCGAGCAGACGGGCAGCGCCCCGGCCGGCCCCGGCCGGTCGTAGAGCGACCAGTCGGCCAACAGGTATTGGGGGCAGGTCTCGCCGCTGATGGGTAGGCCGCGCCCCTGGGCAGCGGCGATGCGGGCCACCGTCTCGCCGCAGGAGACGTGGAAGATGTAGAGCGGCGTCCCGGCGAAGGTGGCGATCTCTATGGCCCGACCGGCCGCTTCCCCTTCTAATTCCGCCGGGCGGCTGCGGGGATGCCAATGGGGGCTGGTCCGGCCGGCGGCCAGATTCTGCCTGATGAGCGTGGTGATCACGTCCCAATTTTCCGCGTGGATGACCGGCAGCCCGCCGACGGCGGCGATGGCCTGGAAGGCTTGCAGCAGTTGACCGTCGTCGAGGCGCAGGCCGTAGGCCATGTAATGCTTGAAGCTGGCGCAGCCCGCTTCGTAGACGGCCGGAATTTGCTCCAATTTGGCGATGTCGGTTGGCCCGATGGTCATGTGCAGGCCGTAATCAATCACCACTTTGGGGTCGGCTTTGGTGCGGCGGGCGGCGAGCGCTTGCAGCATCGTCTCCTCTGGCGCGGTTTCGACGAAATCTATGATCGTCGTCGTACCGCCGAAAGCGGCCGCCCGCGTGCCGTGGAAGAAGTCGTCGCTGGAAGTGAAATCGCCAATGGGCATTTCCAGGTGGACGTGCGGGTCAATGGCCCCAGGCGTGACCAACATGCCCGTCGCGTCAATCTCGCGCTCCCCGCGCAGCCCCGCGCCAATGGCGGCGATTTTTTCGCTCCGGATGGCGATGTCGGCTTGATAGGTGGCAACGGCCGTTACCACCGTCCCATTCTTGACAACCAGATCATATGTACTCATAGACAAATTGTACCAGAGGGACCAGTTAACAGTTAACAGTTAACTGTTAACTGTTGACTGTTCACTGTTAAGTAGCCTGGGCCTGGGGTTTCTGCTATCTTTAGCCAGAGCATCTATAGCTTTTTCAGATAATGATTTTGTAGGGGCGGGCCTTGTGCCCGCCCTGTGGAAGAGGGCGACCACAAGGGTCGCCCCTACGAGCCAAAATGTTTTTCTGAAAAACTATAG
>CAYONK010000020.1:0-12811 GCA_964405285.1 uncultured Ardenticatenaceae bacterium | reverse complement strand
TGTTTAACGACCAACTCCGCGACCTATTGACGCAGCCGGTGATTGCCCGGTTCAGCACTGTCCGCCCCGATGGGTATCCACACACTGTCCCTGTCTGGTTTTTCCTGGACGGCGACGAGTTGCTCGTCTTCGCCCTGAGCGAGACGCGCAAGGTGAAGAACGCCCTGGCTAACCCCAAAGGCTGCCTCTCGATTGGCGGCGACCCGCCGAGCAGCGCCGGTTATCTGATTGACGGCGACCTGACCATCGAAGACGACCCTGACCACATCGTCGCCGCCCGCATCACCCGCCATTATGAGCCGCCGGAAGAAGCCGAAGCCGACCTGGCGGCGTGGCGCGACGAAACTTTTGCCGTCCTGCGCCTCAAGCCAAAGCGGGTGGTGAAGGTCTCCTGATTACCAACCAACAATTAACAGTCAACAGTCAACAGTCAACAGTCAACAACCGGCAATCAGCAACCAGCCACTATGAGACGCAAATCACCTTATCGCGGTACGCTGCGCCATGTGCGGGCTAATTGGCCTGTGTACGTGTCTCTCTATGGGGGCATAGTCCTGTCGCTGCTGCTCATCGGTCTGAGCGTGGAGCTAGGTTGGTATTCGTTTGTGCCGCTTTCGTTGGCGTTGCTGCTGGCCCTGGTGTATTTCTTCGTGGCCGGTCTGTGGGTGGCGCACAAGCTGTATGATCCGGACGGGCTGCGCCCCCATGTTGTTTTGTTTGAGATGGGGCGGTTGGAGCCGGAAGATACGCTGGTGTATGTGGATTTGGGCGTGCGCGATTTTGCCATTCAGCTCAGCCGCCGCCTCTCCAGCGGTAAAATCATTGTGGTAGATGTGTACAATCCGCAGTGGACCATCGGGGCGAATTTGCATCGCTACCGCGCCCAGCAGCCGCACGCGCCGCATGACCCGCGATTGGTGTGGCAAAACGGCCGTTTCGACCTTCTCCCCCTCCCCGATAAAAGCGTCTCTACTGTCATCCTCTGCCAGATTCTCTCCGAATTCTGGCAGGAAGGGGATCGCGCTGCCCTGCTGCGCGAAACCCACCGCATTCTCACGTCGAATGGCAAGCTGCTGTTGGCCGAACGCTGCCGCAGCCAGGCCAATTGGCTGGTGTTGGGGCCAACGGCCGTTCGCCTATCCACCGCCGATGATTGGCGCGACTCGTTAGAGGCGGCCGGTTTTATGATACGCGCCGAGCAAGATTTACAGGGTCTCATCCACTGCTTCCGCGCCGACAAGCCCAGCGCCGCCCAGGCCCGCCAGTTAGCCCTCAACTTGCCGTTGTAGTTTCCCTCCCCCTAACCCCCTCCCAGCGGGAGGGGGATCAGCTCCTTCCCCCTTCGGGGAAGGGCCGGGGAGGGGGTGGGTGAGTATTCCCTGGGAATTGGTTCGCCTGACTTGACATCGGGGAAGGCAGATATTTACAATATGGGTATCTCAGGGACGGCGGGTAAAACGGCCGTTTCCTGCACAGAAATCGAACATTACCCATGACATATTCTACAGACCGCCATCCTTCTGTTCCCAGCGCCGGGGACCACGCCGGTGCGACTGAAAATCTGCCAACCAACCGCCGTCTTACACGCGCCTATCACCCGAAAAAAAGCCAAAATCCTCTATCTGGCCCTTACCTGCTTCTCTTCCTTGCCCTGCTTTTCTTCACGACGCTGGCCTGCCAGGTAACGGCCGTTGTCCCCCCCGCCGCTGGCACCGACGCCATCGTGCGTCAGGCCGTCGCCACCATCCAGGCGCAGCAGCCCACCCCGGCCAGCTTCACGCGCGATGCCGCTCTGACAAACGTTGATTTAAGCCTGCAAGACCAACTCGTCCGCGTCTACCAGCAGGTGAATCCCTCTGTCGTCCACATCTATGTCTACAGCAGCTTCAGCAGCCAGCGCTTCCCCTTGGGCACGGGCAGCGGTTTCGTCTACGACAACGCCGGGCACATCGTCACCAACAACCACGTCGTGGCGGATGGCGATGCGTTTGAGGTGATTTTTAACGATGGACAGCGCCGCTCCGCCAGCATCGTTGGCCTGGACGTGGACAGCGATCTGGCCGTGATTCGGGTGGACGATCTGCCAGCCGACATACGCGCCGTGCCGTTGGCCGACATGAACGAACTGCACGTCGGCCAGTTCGTCATCGCCATCGGCAACCCGTTTGGCGAGACCGGCTCCATGTCTATCGGCATCGTCAGCGGCCTGGGGCGCAGCCTGACCTCACAGCGGGCGGTGGAAGGAGGCGGCCGTTACAGCCTGCCGCAAGTTATCCAGACCGATGCGGCGATCAACCCCGGCAACTCTGGCGGCCCCTTGCTCAATCTCAAAGGAGAGGTCGTTGGCGTCAACAGCGCCATCCGCACCGAGACAGGTACAAACTCCGGCGTCGGCTTCTCCATCCCGGTCAATGCGGTCAGGCGCATTGTGCCCAGCCTGATACGCGATGGTTCTTACACCTATCCATACCTGGGTATTCAGATGGATAACCTGGAGTTGGACATCGCCGAAGCGATGAATATCCCCTATACAAGTGGCGCTTACGTGCTGAGCGTGGTGAATAGCAGCCCGGCGGCGCGGGCAGGGCTGATCGGCAGCGGCCGAAGCGGCTTTGGCGCGCTCCCCGGCGGCGATTTGATCATCGCACTGAATGGATCGCCGATCACCAGTTCTGACGATCTCATCAGCTACCTGGTTTTTGAGACGGAAGTGGGCCAGACGATTGATGTGACCCTCGTGCGAAACGGCGAGGAAATTGTCGTGCCGCTTACGTTGGGCAAACGGCCGTGATGATCGGCAAGTGGTAGTTTTCGCTCCCTTTGTTGTGTTCGCTCAACACTTCTGAGGTGTTGAGTTTAGTGGCCGGTTCATTTAGGGAAGGGATCGGTCGCTTTTTACCTTACCTCGTTCTATTTTGTTTGCTTATGAGGAGGCACTATGATCACCCAAGAACAGTTGCAGGAATTGCTGTCTTACGATTCAAATGGCAGGTCGGTTATCAGTATTTATCTGGACACCGACAGCACGGCCGAACCGATTGATGCGATCAAATTGCGGGTTCGGGGAATGCTGAAAGAAGCGCAACTGAATCAGGTGGAAGAGGTGGCGACGATTGAGAAGTACCTCGACCACAGCTATGATTGGAGCCGGCCGGGGCTGGCGATGTTTGCCAACCATGATGGCACATTCTTTCGGGCGTACCCAACGGCCGTTGCCTTCCGCAACCGTCTTCGTTTAGGACCAAAACCTTATGTCAAACCATTGGCCCATCTCTTGGACCATTACGCCCACTTTGGCGTCATCCTGGTGGACCGGGTGGGCGCGCGTTTCTTCGAGTATCATCTGGGCGAATTGCAGGCCAGTCACGGCTTCATGGGCGAGGACGTGCAAAAAATCAAGAAGGGGGGCGGCTCTTCGGCTGTGGGGATGCGCGGCGGCGGCGGTGGCAGCCGCCACGAGGAGGAAGTTGCTCAACGCAATTTGCGCGACTCGGCGCAGGCGGCGGCGGCCTTCTTCGAGCATCGGCCGATTCGCCGCCTTTTCCTGGCGGGAACCAGCGAGACGGTGGCCCAATTCCGCGACCTGCTGCCGAAGAAGTTGCAATCTTGCCTGGCCGGTTCCTTCAATATCGGTATGCACGCCGGAGAACATGAGGTGCGCCAACACGCGCTGGATTTGCTGCTGACAGCTAACCACGAGCGTGAGACCAAACTGGTGGAGAAGATGATCGGCCTCAGCGCGGCCGGCGGCGCGGCGGTCATCGGCCTGGACGACACCTTGCAAGCGGTGAGCGACAAGCGAGTGCAGACGTTGATCCTTAGCGATGGCTTCCGCGCGCCGGGCTACGCCCATGTGGAGTCTGATTTTGTGGTGGCCAATCTGGCCCGCAGCCCGCTCAGCGAGCAGGAGTTGGCCGAGGTGGAGGATGTGGTAGACGCGGCCGTTGCCCTGACGATGACCCATGGCGGCCATGTGGAAATCGTGGCGGAGAACGAAGAGTTGATCGCCGCCGGTGGAATTGGGGCGATTTTACGCTATTAGTTACTGGTAGCTGGTAGCTGGTGGCTGGTCACTAGCTACCAGTGACCAGCTACCAGCCACCATGCTTGACGATTTTGTGGCGGCGCTGGCGGAGTTCCAGACGCCGCCTTTGCTTTTTAACCCGTATGGGCGGCGGCCGGACGCGCTGGGTAATGGGGCGCGGCGGCAGAATCTGGCCGATTATCTGCGGCTGATGATGGGGCGGGAGCCGACGTTGCTGTTGGTGGGGGAGGCGCCGGGCTACCGGGGCTGCCGCCTGACGGGTATTCCCTTCACAAGTCCGCAGATTTTGGTTTCCGGCCAGTTGGCGCTGCCGTATCGTCTTACGCCGGATGGATTTGAGGGGCAAAAGGAGGCGACGGCAACGGCCGTTTGGCGCACCATCGCCCCTTTACCTGACCCGCCCCTGTTGTGGAATGTACTGCCCTTTCATCCGCATGAGGAGGAACGGCCGTTTTCCAACCGCACGCCTAAACGGGAAGAGGTGGAACTGGGACGGCCGTTTCTGGCCCACTTGCTCACCCTCTTTTCCATCCAAACCATCATTGCCGTTGGCAAGCAGGCGGATCAGGCGTTGGCGCGCTGGGGCTACGACCATGTGTCGGTGCGCCACCCGGCGCGTGGCGGGCGGCGGGCGTTTCAGGCGGGGTTGGCGCAATTTTTCTCCGAGCATTAGACAGCTTCAGGCAAACATTCTAAAATCGGCTCATGCAACTTCAAGATTTTGCTGCAAGACTGACCATTGATCCCGCAAAGCTGACGGCTTATGCGCTGAACCCGAACCATCCAAAAGGGCAGCACAAAGCGCGGCGCTTTGCGGAAAAATTGGGGTATACAGCAGACAACTATCAATCTTTGCTGCGTCAGATTGAGAACCAGGCTCTTCCAGCAGTGGCAAGAGCGATGCGATCTGATCAACATGGCCTGCGATTGCAGGTTGATTTGGAGATCATTGGCGTTGCTGGGCAGCATGCCTTTGTGCGAACGGGTTGGTTGGTTGCTGAGGGGAGCGAAACGGCCGTTTTGGTAACGCTATACGTTTTGGAGTGAGAACTATGATCGAGCCTGAACTTCTAGATGTTGTTGAACTCATATACCCTGTTGAAGAGGGTTCTCTTGTCGCAGGTATGCAAGGGACAATTGTGGAACACTACAGCAAGGGGATGTATGAGGTGGAATTTGTGGCGGAGGATGGCGAAACCATCGCCTTGTTGCCATTGACCCGCGATAGGTTCATTGTTGTCTGGCAAGTTGGGACCGGTAGGGATGTGCCTCTGGCTGAGCAAGTCGCTCAAGTTGTCGCATTGCTGCCGCGCGAAGCGGGATCAGAGGTATTGGATTTCGCTCGTTTCCTCTCATTTCGTCAAGGTGTATTGGCTGCCCCTGCGTTGGCAATGTAGATAAGTTGGAGATTGGAAAGCGCTTTCCAATCTCCAATCTCTATTCCCCTCTTCACTCCCCAATCTCCGCCAGATAGTCTGTGTAACCGCCGATGAATTCGGTTAAGCGGCCGTTCCTTAACTCCACTACCCGATCCACCGCCCGGTCCAAAAAATAGCGGTCGTGGGAGATCACCAACACCGTGCCGACGAACTCCTCCAGCGTCTCCTCCAGCACTTCGATGGCGTTGATGTCCAGGTTGTTGGTCGGTTCGTCGAGGATGAGCAGGTTGGGCCGCTCCAGCACCAGGCGGGCCAGTTGCAGGCGGCTGCGCTCGCCGCCGCTCAGTTTGCCCACCGGCTGCTGCATCTGGTCGTAGCTGAAGAGGAAGCGGAGGAGGAAGGCAACGGCCGTTTCCCGGCTCACCGGCGCGGCCAGACGAATGGCCTCAATCAAGGTCTGATCGTCGTCCAGCGTCTCATGCTCCTGGGCGTAGTAGCCGATTTTGCAGCTTGGCCCGATTTTGATCTGCCCGCCGCTGATGCCTTCGGGGTCGAGAAGCTGTTTTAGCAGCACCGATTTGCCCGCGCCGTTCGGCCCGACCAGCCCCACCCGCTCGCCATGCCACAAAATCAAGTCCAGTCCGGTGAAGAGGGTATGGTTGTTTTCAAACCGCTTCGTCACCTTTTCCAGCTCGATCACCTTGTTGCTGCCGCGCCAACCGGCCAGGTCCAGCGTCAGACGCCGCGCCTCGTTGACCTTTTCGATCTTGTCCATGCGTTCCAGCATCTTTTGCCGGGCGCGCGCCTGCCGGATGTGCCGCTCGTTGACCACAACCGAAGCCCACAACTCGAAGCGTTTGATCGCCGCCTCGATGCGGGCGATCTCCTTTTGCTGGGCGGCGTAAAGCTGCTGCTGGCGCAGGCGGCGCAGGGCGCGTTCGTTGGCGTAGGCGGTATAGTTGCCGGGATAGAGGGTAAGACGGCCGTTTTCCAACTCCGCAATGTGGCTGGCTACTTCGTCCAGCAGGTAACGGTCGTGGGAGATGATCACCACGCAGCCGGGGTAAGCGGCGATCAGCCGCTCCAGGTTGCGCTTGGCCGCCAGGTCCAGGTGATTGTCCGGTTCGTCGAGCAGGAGCAGGGCCGGATTTTGCACCACCAGCCGGGCCAGCAGCGCCAGCTTTTTCTGGCCGCCGCTGAGGAATTCGGCCGGGGTTTCCCATTGGCCGGGGTCGAAGCCCAGGCGGTTGAGGATGTCCTTCACCCGACTGGCGTAGCGCGGGCCGTCCAATTGTTCATAGCGGTCCAGCGCCTTTTCGTGGGCGGCCATTGTCCGCTCCAGGGCGTCCGGGTCGCCGTAGATGGCCGGGTCGCCCATCTGCCCCTCCAGGCGGGTGAGTTCTTCTTCGATGGCGGCGATGGCGGGAACGGCCGTTAACGCCACCGACAGCACCGTCGCCCCAGGCGGCATCTCCGGCTCCTGTGGCAGCCGCCCCCAGGTGAGGCCGGATTGGCGGAAGATGTTGCCCTCGTCGGCCGTCAATTCCTGGGCGATTAGCTTGAACAGGGTGGACTTGCCCGCCCCGTTTGGCCCGACCAGCCCGACGCGCTGCCCGGCCTGAATCTCCCAATCCAGCCCGGCGAAAATGGTGCGTCCGGCGAAGCTGACGCTGACCTTATCGAGATTGACCAATATGTCTGCCATGTTGTACCTCCTTGCTCCCAGACCTGACAGGTTTTTGGAAACCTGTCAGGTCTGTCCGGAAAACAAAAAAAAGCCGAGACGCTGGCGCCTCGGCTTCCTGAAAAATCAACGGATTTAACTTTACATAAAAATCAGGGGGTAGGCGCGTTTAACCAGGGTCGCGCCACACCACAACCAACAACCTGGGGGCGGACCAGCCGCCCGGTGAAACTTGCCGCAAAAAACATGCCGGTAGGATAGCCGAAATAGGGCGAGATGGCAACGTGAAAATTGAGTAGAAATGGGGTGCAAAAGGTAAAGTGGTTAATTGACAAACGGCCGTTCACCCCCCATACTACAAACGGTCATGCACCCACTTACTTCTCGGCGCCCTTGCGCCTCGGTATTGAAACGATTCAGGAGAGAAACGACATGTCTGACACAGTAGTAAAAGAAATCATTGAACGCGCCATCAACGACGAAGCCTTCCGCAACCTGTTATTCAACAACCCAGGCGAAGCCCTGCAAGGCTATGACCTGAGCGACGAAGACCGCCAACTATTAGAAAACCTGAACGAAGAAAACTTCGACGAGTTTGCCGGGGGTTTGGGGGACCGCTCGACCAAAGGCATTTGGGTTATCGGTACCTGATCTTTTTTCCTCGTTGTAAAGATGGCTCTCTGAGGTTTAGTGTGGTAGGGGCGTACCCTTGTGGCCGCCTTTTGGGGCAGGCACAAGGCCAGCCCCTACATCGCCACACCAAATATCAAAGAGTTGTAAAGATTTAGAAGCAGCAGCCGCGTTTCATATTGAAGCGTGACTGCTGTTTTTTGCATATAGAATAAGGTGGGACAGTTTCAGCGCGTTTCTATATTTTTGTCAATTTTGCGGTGGCAATCTCCATGCAGTTGATCTTGTCAATGTGTCTGGCACGTCTTTGCGCCGTGATAAGGCAATTCTTTAAGTGTTCAACTTGTTGCTCTGAATCAACTTCCGCAAGTGTCAGGTAAAGCAGAGGAAGATAATCTGGACAACCGTCATTATTAACGGCCGTTATCCCTAAGTACAGCATATTTCGCGCTTGATCCACCTGCCCGATGCTCAATTGCACCTTAGCGCAGAAATAGTAGACTGCTGGTTGCCACCATGCGACTCCCTTCTCCTGGATTAAAGCCAAAGCCTGATTGCTGTAATCCTGCGCAGCGATGGTGTCATGGTTTGCCAGGGCTATTTGGCATAGCGTGATCAACAAGCGAATTTGCGCTTCTGGATTAAGTTCAGGCCTGATT
This sequence comes from uncultured Ardenticatenaceae bacterium, assembly GCA_964405285.1. Lineage (GTDB taxonomy): Bacteria > Chloroflexota > Anaerolineae > Promineifilales > Promineifilaceae > Leptovillus. Next base: position 4,414 of record CAYONK010000020.1, on the reverse strand, counting down.
GCAATCAACTCTTGCGCATATTGTATGAGCGTTTCTGCTTTTCCCCATTCCTGCAAAGCGCAATGGTATTCGTAAGCCTGCAATAATGAAACTTCAAGCCGACCCCGGTCATCATCCATAAAACTAAATAGTTCATTCGCCTCGGCAAAGCATATTGCCGCTTCTTCAAACATCCCTAAGTAACACAGTGTTTCAGCTTTGTTCGTGAGAAAACTCGCCAGGAAGTTGCGGCTTACGTTTCGCGCAATGGCTATAGCCTCGTTGAGAGTAGCCAGCGCGTCCTCTGGGCGACCTAGCTGAAATTGCACCAGGGCGATATTGCTCAGCGAAGAAGCCGTATTCGCCGGGATGCTGAAATCACGGGCCAGGGCGACGCTTTGCTGCATGTGGGTTAAGGCTGGTTCCAGTTTTTTTTGCAGGTAATAGACAAAAGCCAGAGATTCCAGCACCCGCGCCAGACGATCCTGATTTTGCGTCTGGCGGCAGAGGTCTTCCGCCCGCTGCAAATCGGCCAGAGCGGTTTCGTAGTTACCGAGCATCGTGGCGGCCACGCCGGACCATTGGTAAGCATGGGCTAATTCATTCGCCGGGATGTCGGCAGCCAACTCGTTGATTACCCGGTCGGCGTATTGCTGCATCTCGTCATAGCTGCCGTGCCGGTATTTCAGGTCGGCCATGAGGTTGTAGGCTTGGGCCAGGCGAGGGGCGTCCTGTTGGGTTTCGGCCAGGGCGATGGCTTGCGCCACATCGCCCATGGCGGCGTTGAAGTCGCCGAGGAAGCGCAGACATTCGGCGCGGGAGAGGTAGAGGGCAACGGCCGTTTCCCACCGTTCCTCCTTCCCCAACACCAGCAAATGAGACTCCGCCAGCCGGTACAGGTCGGCCGCCTCCTCGTTGGCGAAGATATTGCGGGCATCATCGGCCGCGGCCAGAGCGTAACGCAGCCCTTCCTCGTGGACGTCTGCCCGGCTGTAATGGTAAGCCAGCAGGGTGTGATAAGGGCGCAAATTGTCGGCAAAGCGGGCGATGATCCAATCCCCCATCGCCTGGTGCAGCGCCTGCCGCCGGGCGTAAGAGAGACTCTCGTAGGCGACTTCGTGGGTCAGGGCGTGTTGGAAGAGGTAAATCAGTTCCGGGTCTGTGGTGATCAGCTGCGTCAGATCTTCTCTGGCCAACTCATCCAGCAGGGCGGACATGATGGGGCGGGGCATGTCGGACGCGATTTTTTCCAGTGGTTCCAGGGCGAATTGCCGCCCAATCACCGAAGCGATTTGCAACAGGTCGCGGCTGGCGGTGGGCAGCCGGTCTAATCGGGCCAGGAGCAGGCCATGAATGGTGTCCGGGATTTGCAGATGGGCCAGTTTCTCTTCGTCTACCTGCAAACGGCCGTTTACCCTCAATACCCCCGCCCGCAGCATCACGTTCACCGACTCTTCCAAAAAGAGCGGGCTGACCGGGCTGTCGCGCCCCTCCCGGTCGCGCAGGCCAAGATGCTGCTCAACCGATGGCGGCAGTTCCGCCACCCCCACCAACACTTGCAGCAGACGCCGGGCCATCGTCGCTGACAGATCGCCGAGGATGATGGGGATACACGACGGCCGTTCCAACGCCGCCAGGTTCAATTCGCTCACCAGGCGGAAAGTCACCGCCACAAAGATGCCCTTGTTCTCCAGGTTTTGCGCCAGGCTGTCCAGCAGCGCCAGGCTGGAGCGGTCCGCCCAGTGGGCGTCTTCGAGGATGATCAGCAACGGCCGTTCCGCCGCCGCCGCTCGGAAGCAGCAATTTACCAGAGCGAAGAAGCGCGTCTGGCGCACTTCGGCCGGCAGCTTTGCCAGTTCCGGGGTGACGGGGATGGGCAGGCCCAACACCTCGCCCCACAGGCTGGCGTCGTCGCCACACTCTGGGACCAAAGAGCGCACATGGCGCAGCACCGCTTGCGCCTTCTGCTCCTGGCTCATCTCCGGTCGTAGACTGAAGAAATCTTGCCAGATGCTTTGCCAGGGGCCATAAGGCGTATCGTTGATGTGTTCCTGGCAGACGCCCGCCAGGACCAACCCCTCGGCGGCCAACCAATGGCGCACGCCTTCGGCCAGCAGGCGGGTTTTGCCCACGCCCACCGCGCCGATGATCGCCGCCAGGCCGCCAACCTGCCGCAGGGCGGCATCCATCCCGCCCAGGAGCAAATCTAGCTCGGTGTCGCGGCCGATAAACGGCCGTTCCCAATGACCAAAGTACACCTGCAACTGCGCCCGCGACGGCCGTTCGCCCAGCGGCGTGTGGGGGACGATCTCATCTTGCTTCCCTTTCAGGCGCAGCGGTGGCAGTTGGCTGAATTCAAAGAGATCGCGGGCGCGGGCGGCCGTCGCCGCGTTGGTCAAGACCTGGTTCGGGGCGCTGGCCTCCGCCAGCCGGGCCGATTGGTTCACCACGTCGCCCACCACCGTATATTCCCAACGCGCCGTCGCCCCTACCGGGCCGGAGAACACCTTGCCCGCTGCCAGACCGATGCGCTGATCGGTCACGTAGTCCGGCTGCTCGGCGATCAGCGCCAGGGCGCAGCGGATCGCCTGGTCGGGCGCGTCCGGAGCCACCGGCGCGCCGAAGATGATGTGGAGTTGGTAGCCCTTGTCGCCGGTGAGGATGCGGTTGATCCGGGCATTGTGGCCGCCGAAGCGCCTGACCACACGCCAGGCCCATTGGTAATAGGCGTGTAATGATCCGGTCGTCTCGTTTCCGGCGCAGGCGAACTGGACGAAGAGGCTTGTGACCGGACGGTGTTCGGCGAATTCGGCAGCGTTGCCACGCGCCAGGCGCTCTGTCAGGCTGGGTGGGATGAAGGCGTGGGCGGCGTTAATCAGGCGTTGCAGGGCGTCCAGGCCGTAGGCGGACCAATCGAGGTGGGGTTGGCGCGGCGGCAGGGGCAGGCGGTCGGTCAGGAGGTGGTGCCGGGCGGCGGTCGGGGCGTCCAGACCGGCGGTCTGGAGCAGTTCGGCGGTGGCGGCAACCTGCCCCGCTCCGGCGAACTTTTCTGCGTTGGCGGCGGCGTCAACGGCCGTTCCCCACAGCACAAACTCCAGACAATCGTCCGGATCGCCCACGACCATCTCCTGGCAGGCCCCGTAGGCCGCCCCGATTTTGATGGTGAGGGGGAAGATGGGGTTTTTGCCCGGCGGCCGGTTGGTGACGGCCCGATTGAAGCTGCTGCGCATGAGCTGCTGCATCAGTTGGGCGCAGACCAGGGCGCGCTGCGCCACTTCGGCCGGTTCGTCCAATGGCTGGCGCAAGGGGAAGTAGACCGACATAGCGTCGCCATGAAAGTGGGCGACTGCGCCGCCCATCTCGTGAATCACGCCGATCATCGCCGTGAAGGTCGTGAGTAGGACGCGGTTTAGCTCTTCTGCCCCACGCGGGCCGTCGGAGGCCAACTCTTCGGACATGGCAGTAAAGCCGGAGATGTCGGCGAAGAGGGTGGCGGCTTGCAAGGAGCGGGGTTGGCCGGGCTGCGGCAGCCCGCGCTCCAAGATCTCCTGGACCAGGGTGTTCGGTAAATAAGCCGCCAGGCGTTGGGCAAAATGAAGAAGCGTGGGCATGGTGAGGAGAGGATTGGAGATTGGAGATTGGAGATCGGAGATGGGCAATCTCTAATCTCTACTCTCCAATCTCTACTCTCTAATCATAATCCGGATCATAACCGCGAAAGTAGAGGGTGTTGAGCGTTTTAAGCAGGCCGGTTTTTTCTGCTTCGGTGAGGGCTGCGCCAAAGTATACTTTCTGATTGCCATAGTCGAAGGCGGGGCAGTTGTGCTTTTCGCTGACGTAGAAGGGGCGGACGTGGGCCATGTCGAAGGCGTCGGTGAGGCCCCAGATGGAAAACGGCCGTCGCAAAATCAAGCGCTCTTTATTGATGAAGATCAGTTCGCGCCCGGCGGCGTAGTATTGGAAGCGGCGGCTGACCGCCCGCCCGACGTAATACCAGATCACCAGCCAGACGACAATGATCGTGCCCAGAACAAAGGCGGCGCGTGGCCGGGCGATGATCACGTCCTGAATAAGAAACACCAGCATCCCAATGCTCATGCCCACCCAAATGAGCAGGGAAAGGGTGAAGATGGTCAGCATCAGCCAGCTGCGCTGCACCGGCAGAACAACTTTGAGCCATTCTGGTTTGTCTTCAAAGCGGATGCGTCCGATGTCTTGAATCATCTATTACTCCCTATGTGGATAACCAGCGGTTATTCTACCCTAGCGCGCCGAATTATTCACTTGAATAGACCTGCCAGCAGCAATTCTCAATTTATCAAGAGAGAAGTCATGCTGAGAGCCTGTGCTGAGCAGCGTCGAAGCATCCTCCGAGGCATCCCGTTCTCTTGGAAAATCCGGGGCCGTAGGGATGCTTCGCTTCGCTCAGCATGAC
>CAYONK010000019.1:6058-16321 GCA_964405285.1 uncultured Ardenticatenaceae bacterium | reverse complement strand
CTGGCACTGCCAGCACGTCAGGGCAGCACAATACCATCCCTGGCATGAGCGCCGGTACGACGACTGGTTTGTCGCAGTTGTACGTGACCGGCTACGATCTCTATCTGCCTGCGATTATCAAATAATGGAGATTTGCGCCGTAGGGAGAGTGATGCTAGAAGCGTGATATAGCGGCTGTATGTAAGTCCTGCGGGTGGGCGGAGTTGCGCCCACCCGCAGCCATAAAGAGGCCCGTCATGCGTCAGAGAGTGAGGAAGGGACGTTACCTATCTTACCTGCTGCGCCTTTGGGAGACGCGAGACGGTGAGAACTGTGTCTGGTATGCGACGTTGGAGCCGCCGATTGGCGATGAGCGGCACAGCTTTGCGTCTTTGGACGAGCTATTTGCCTATTTGGCCTGTGTCACAGCGGCAGACGGGACGTCTGAGGCAGAAGAGGAGCCTGAGGCGACTTAGGGACGGCTGCATCGGAAGATTAGGAGATTGGAGATTAGGAGATTGGAGATTAGAGATTGGAGACCTGAATGACTGGCAAAACTTGTCTAACTGCGGTGAAAATCTGAGATTTGTCAGTCAACCAGGATTGGAGACTGGCAATCTCCAATCTCCGAAAGCCCCAAGCAGGTCTTGAACGACTCCTTAGCCGCTGGCGTTGACCCGCGTTGGCGCGATTTTGTAGAGGACGCGCTCTTCGCCGGGGCTGTTGTAGGTAAACGGCCGTCCGAAGTAAAGCTGGGCCAACTGGTTGATGTGATCGTGGGCGGCTGCGCCTTCCACCACGTCTACCACCTGGCCGCGCACTTCTAACCAGCGGTAGGGGTTTTTCGGGTCCAGGGCGGTGATGGCGGCCAACGGCCGTTCCCGCAAGTTGTGGTCCTTTTGCCGCCCTTTGGCGGTGTTCACCCACACCTGGTTCCCCTCACGGCTGCACCAGACCGGCGTCGCTTGCGGGCTTCCATCCGGCATCAGCGTGACCAGCACCACGACAACCGGGCCATCTAACAAATCAAAGTGGGATTCAGGGATGATCTCTTTCATTTTCTCTTGAAGGGACGGCCGAAAACGCCGTCTGGTTCCTGTTGTTTCACCGCTCAGTTGCCTTTGTCAGGCGCGGTGGTGCTGGCTCTGCGGCGACAAATCGGGTCGTCACGCCCGGACCAAAATCATCAAGGCCACATCGTCGAATTTGGGGGCAGACCCGGTAAAGTCGGCCAGCGCCGATAGAATTGCTTTCTGAAGGGTAACGGCCGTTTCCCCCTCATTTTCCCGCAGGACCGCCAGAAGTCGCTCTTTGCCAAACGCCTCTTGCTGCCGGTTCTGGGCCTCCGTCACGCCGTCGGTATACAGCAGCAGCGCCGTCCCCGGCGCTATGCGGACCGAAACCTGCTCCCAACAGTTGTCGGGGAAGATGCCCAGAGGGATGCCGGTATTGCCCAGTTCACGCAGTTGACCATCGGTTGATAGGAGGTAGGGCGGATTGTGCCCGGCATTGCTGTACGTCAGCACCCCCGCCTCAGGGTCTAAGATGGCGTAGAACAGGGTGACAAATTGGTCGCTGTGGCTGTCCTGTAAAATGCGCTCGTTGGCGGCGCGCAGGGCCAGATCTGGGCGGTCGGGATGTTGGATGGCGTAGGTGCGCACCAGGGTGCGGCTGAGCGCCATGTAGAGCGCAGCGGCCATGCCTTTGTCTGCCACGTCGGCGATGAGCAGCCCATAACGGCCGTTGGGTAGCCCGATCACATCGTAAAAGTCGCCACAGGTTTCACGGGCCGGATGGAGAACGGCCGTTAACGCCCAACCGTCAATCTCCGGCAAAGTTGGTGGCAGAAAACTTTGTTGAATCCGCCAGGCCAGAGCCAATTCCTGGCTGACCCGTTGCCGTTCCGCCACCAACTGCGCCACGTAAATCGCCGTGCCCGCCTGATCCCCTAAAATCATCAGCAGCGACTGGTCATCGGGCGAATAAGGCTGGTCTGCCAGACGCGGCCCCAGCGCCAACACCCCGATCAGGTAAGGCTGCCCGGCCGCGCCGGCCGATGAAGCGGGCGCCACCAACGGAACCAACAGACGAAAACGCTCGTCGTCCGGGCGGGATAGCGGCGCATCCGGCGAGAGCAAAGAGGGATCAACCGGCAGCAGCGCCCCCTGTCCTTCCCGGCGTGCCGCCGTCGCCCCTTTTGGCTGGTGGAACGTGGGGGGGCCGACCAATTCAAACCGATCTCCGCCCCGGCGCAAAAAGATGGTCGCATGTTGCACGTACAACAGGGCCATCACCCGATTCGTCAGGGCGTGCAGCAGCTCCGGCAGCTCGATCATGGTGCGAATTTCTTGGGAGAAATCGGCGATTGCCTGGCGAAAATTCACCTTCTCCCGGTAAAACGAGCGGTCAATGCGCCGCTGCACCCGTCCGCGCAGCGGCTGAAACAGAGCGGCGATGAGCAGCGTAGACGCCACCAACGCCAGGTCAGATTCCTGGCCGCTGACGCCGCGGAAGATGGCTTGCAGCACCGCAACGCTGGCGAAGTAAATCGCCGTTAGCACCCCGGTCAGCGTGCCATAGACCACAGTGCGGTAGATGATCGGATCAATGTCCCACAAACGAAAGCGCAAAATAGAAATGCTGATGGAAAAGGGGATGAGCAAGAGGAAAGCGTAAAAGATGGGGATCGTCACGATCCGGTAGATCAGCTCCTGTTGCAAAACTGGGAAGAAAAGGGTTAGCAACCGGTAGCCATAATAACCGGATACGGCCACAATCGCCCCATAAACCGCCCACTTGGTTTGCTGTTTTTGCACTGGGTCGGCGACGCGCCGGTAGCGGTATATTTGGGCGTAAACGCCGGTGCCGAGCAGCGCCAGATCGAAGAGCCGGGCGGCTAGAGGTTGTTGGATGACCGGGTTGATGGCCGGTGGGAACCATTGCCAGGCAAAAACCCAAAGAAACCAGACGCCTAATAACGGCCGTATTTTGCGCGGCACAATCTGGCCGTCGGGAAAGTACTAGAAGAAGACCAGAGCTGCCAGCGCCCCGATAAAGTTAACAAAGGTGGCGGCCACATCCCAACCAGGGCCTAGCTCGGCCAGATAGCCGATCTCATTGCTAAAGCGAGTCCCGGTCATCACCAGCCCGATGGAGATGAACAAAGCGAACCAATCGCCGGAGCGGCGCCAGAAAATGAGCAGAGCGGCCAGGGCAAAGCTGCCCATCAGCAGGATGTCGAGGGTGACGATGTAGAGGGCGTAGCCGGTGGAAATAGCCTGCTGTGCCCGGAAGAATGGGAGCAGTCCGGCCGCGAAGAGGGCCAGGGGCAGCAAGAACAAGAACAGCCACAAACCGCGCGCCAACCGGCGCCAGCGGCCACTCAAAGCGGATTGCCCCCATGAGGTCTTCTTGTCACTCGGCATCCCTGGTTCAGGCATGGGCCTATTATACTGCACAATTCAGGGCAGAATACCCCAATCGCCGCCCTGGCGCAGCGCCAGTGATAAGCAATGCCGCCGGATGTTTTAGGGGTTCCCAGCCGCGTTATGGCAGTGATGTTGTTTGCCCATCATGCTTCTTTGCGCCAATGGCTGGCATTATGGCGCAACTCTGCCAACTGCTGCCAGTGGCGTTCAATCGCCTGCCTGCCAGCGTCGCTGAGCGAAACCATCGTATTGGGTTTCTTGCCGACAAATTGCTTCCGTATCTCAACCAGCCCGGCGTCTTCTAACTTCGCCAGATGGCTGGACAAATTCCCTTTGGTTAGCCCAATCAACTGCTGTAAGAAGAGAAAATCAGCGCTCTCGCAGGCGGATAGGGCGGTCATGATGGCCAGACGGGCCGGTTCGTGGATGAGTTTGTCTAGCGCGGCTAATTCCTCGAATAGCTCAGTCATCGGTTCCCCCGAAGTAGCCTGGCAAGGCGCGTCGGAGCAGCCAATGATCCACCAGCCCGCCAACAACGGCGATCAACGCCAGTAACAAAGCTCCCAGCACGGCCTCAGGGCCGAGAAGATGAACCTGGCCGGGAGTTACTAGCCTGGTTAAGGGGAGAAGGCTGACCAGGATTACCAGCGCTGCCAGGATGAGGTAGTGGGGCCGGTAACGGCCGTTTTGCCAATAATAGACCAACAGCCCACCCGCGATCACCAAGCCGCTGGCGCTAAAAGGCCACGCTCTGGCGAATTCCAGGCTACCGGCCAGATAAAACAGAACGAGGAAGGAACTAATGGCCAGAACTGCTTGCCCCTTGTTGCGGCTTAATGGCTGCACCTGTCCTAGCGTTTGAGCATAATAACGCCCGACCAGCCAATAGCCGACGCCCCCCAATCCAACCACCGCCAGACCCGAAAGCGGTTGCCAGACAGAGAACCAGGGCCACCACCCCGCTTTGTCCACTGCGATGAGCAAAAACATCAGGCCAAAGGGCAGCTGCCGCAGCCCTTGTAGATGATCGTAATGGCGCGTTACCCAGGCGATTTGTTGTAATGCGTATCTCTCTTGTGCGTCCATAGTCTGAAGACCTCCTATGGGTTTATCGTTTGCAGACTAGTTTGTAATGCAAACTAATTTGTATTGATTGTACTCGATTTAAACTGCCTTGTCAATGGCTGGCGGAAAAGGGACTCAAGGCTTTAAAAAGCCGCAAGAGGGCAAAGGATGTAGAGCTGGTTGACTGACAAATCTCGGATTTTCACCGCGGCTAGATAAGTTTTGTCAGTCAGTCAGGGATGTGACGAGATTTTTGCTGAATTTCTCTCCGGGGAAACAGCCGTGCAAAATTGACTCTTGACAAACTAATTGTATTAGTTTATAAACTAAGCATATTAGTTAAAGACTCGACAAGGAGACTCGAAAAATGAGATTAACCCGACACGGACAATACTTATGGCAGGTGACGCGCCTCACTTTCTTTAACAACTATTTGGTGCAGGAGGCGGATGGCCTCACGCTGATTGATACCAACATGAGCGGCAGCCAGCAGGCGATTCTAGAGGCGGCTAAAACGATTGCTTTGCCGATCACCCGGATTAGCCTGACGCACGCGCACGCTGACCACGTTGGTTCGTTGGATGAGGTGGCGCGACTGCTGCCGGAGGCAGAGATCGCCTTTGCGCCGCGCACGGCCGAATTTTTGCAAGGCAACCTGGGCCTGCGCCCGGAGGAGCCACAGGCCAGGCTGCGCGGCGGTTTTGTGGCGAAAACGACGCAGGCGACCCGCTTGCTGGCTCCGGGCGATAGGCTGGGGTCGCTGCGCGTGGTGGCCGCGCCGGGGCACACGCCGGATCACATCGCTTTTTTGGATGAGCGGGACGGGACGTTGCTTGCCGGAGATGCCTTCCAGACGGCGGCAGGAACGGCCGTTGCCGGCATCACTCGCTGGCTATTTCCCTTTCCGGCTCTGGCTACCTGGCATCTTCCAACAGCGCTGGAAACGGCCGTTTCCCTGCGCCAACTCAATCCTACCCGCCTGGCCGTAGGGCATGGGCGCGTGCTAGAAAACCCGGCCGGCCAGATGGAGCAGGCAATCCGGGAAGCGGAGGCAAAGCTGCATGGGCAAGCGCAGATGGCTTAACCGGGAACTGGTCATTGAACGGGCGGCGGCGCTGGCGGACGAGGCAGGCAGCGTAACGGCCGTTAGCCTCACTGCCCTGGCTCAGGCGTTAGAAATCCGCCCCCCGTCTCTCTATAATCACGTCGCCAGCCTGGACGATTTGCACTATGGCCTGACGGTGTATGGCGTCGGCCAACTGCTGGCCAAGCTGCGGCAGGCGGCGCAAGGCCAGGTGGGGCAGGCGGCCATCCAGGCGATGGCTGCGGCCTATCGCCAGTTTGCCCACGCGCATCCTGGCCTTTACCCATTGACCATTCGCGCCGCAGAGCCGGGCGAGACGGAGTTGGCCGCTTTGGGCCAGGACTTGGTGCAGCTTTTGTTGCTCACTATGGGGTCACTCGGTTTAGAGGGAGATGACGCTATCCACGCCATTCGCGGGCTGCGGGCCATTTTGCACGGCTTTGCCAGCCTGGAAGCGGCCGGTGGGTATAAAATGGCGCTGGATCAGGAGGAGAGCTTTCGGCGTCTGGTTACAGCGTATCTGGCAGGGTTGCCCTAGCGGCGTAACCCGAAGTCCATCAGCCGTTTTCCGGGTTTGTTAGTGGATGGGGGAACGGCCGTTTGGCGGAGCGCAAAGTATGGCAGACCAAAAGAATGACTCCACCGAAAAAAGGTCGCGCAAAGACGCAAAGGCGCAAAGTTTCCAGAGTAAAAATCTGCGTGAATCTGCGAAATCTGCGGTTTTTTCGGAAGAGTCAAAGAATGATCGAGAAGAAATTGTTGCGGGAAGCGATGGGACGTTTGCTCGTTTCCGCCGCCAGTTACAGCAAGCTGAGATGGCGCTGCTCCGGGGCGAACGGGCCGCGCTGTTTCGGCATAGCCGCTGGCATTACCTGACCCTGGGCGTTCGGGAGGGAGAAACCATCATCAAAACCTTGAACTTCCTGTCTCCGGCGCGGGCGGAAGCGCTGCTGACCGATTGGTTGGCGCACGGCGCTTGCCCCACGCCTTTTGCCGACTTGGGGCCAGGGTGGGCGGCAGAAGTGGCGGAGAAGGTGCTGCCCACTGCGTCCGCCTACCATGCGCTGTTGCTGGCCGGACAAGCCAGGCTGGTGACCGGGCAAACAACAGACACGCTCTGGGTGGTGGCGGACGAGGCGGCCTGGTTGGACCAGTTGACGCAGATGATGGAAACAGGCCGGGCGGGGCCTTACGTGCGCTTCGTCACGTGAGGCGGGAGGTATTTCTCCCGTTACAACTCCTTGCGGACGATCCCTTCGCGCCAGGCGTAAACGGCCGCCTGCGTCCGGTCGGCCAGGTGCAGCTTGCTGAGGATGTTACTGACGTGGCTTTTCACCGTCTTCTCGCTGATGACCAGGGCGGCGGCGATGTCGCTGTTGCTCAGGCCGTCGGCGATGAGCCTGATTACCTCTAACTCGCGCTCGCTCAATTCAGTGAAGGGGTTGAGCGTTTCCTGACGCCGGCCATGAATTTCTTGCACCACGCGGGCGGCGACGCGGGGATGCAGCACCGCCTCCCCCTGGGCCGCTTTGCGCACGGCCGTTGCCAATTCCCCCGGCTCTATATCCTTCAACACGTAAGAAAGCGCCCCGGCGCGAATCGCGGGGAAGATATGTTCGTCTTCGTGGTAAGAGGTGAGGACGATCACCTGGGTGCGCGGGCTGACCTGTTTGACCCGCCGCGTCGCCTCGACGCCATCCATGCCCGGCATAATCAGGTCCATCAGCGCTACGTCTGGGGCGTGTTCGGCGGCCAGGGCAACGGCCGTTGCCCCATTCTCCGCTTCGGCCACCACCACCAGGTCGGCCTGGGTCTGCAAAAAAGCGCGCACCCCTTGCCGCACTACCTTGTGGTCGTCCACCAACAGCACGCTAATCAAATCTGTCATCTGTTTCTCCTGAAGAGCGAGAGCTAGAGCGATAGGAAGAGACTCTCGCTCTCGCTCTAGCTCTCGCTCAAAACTATCGGCGCGGTTGCCGTCAGGCTGGTCCCGGCGCCGGGGCGGCTGGCGATGGTAAACTGGCCGCCAATCCCTTCTACCCGCTCGCGCATACTGTCCAGACCCAGCCCCCGTCTGGCGCTGGCCGGGTCGAAGCCTTGCCCGTCATCGTGGATGGTGAGGGTAACGGCCGTTTCCGTAAAACTCAGCTTCAGCGCCACCCGGTCGGCCCGGCTGTGGCGGGCGACGTTGGCCAGCGCTTCCTGCGCTACCCGGAAGAGAACCTGCTCCGCGCCCAGGGGCAACGGCCGTTCTCCGTGCGCCTGCACCTCCACTAATATCTGATTTTGGCGCGACCAATCGGCGGCAAGCTGGCGCAGCGCGGCCATCAACCCCTGGTCGTGCAGCGCCGCCGGGCGCAACTGCCGGATCAGGTCAGATAGCTCCTGCTGCGCCTGCCGCGTCAGGGTGGCTGCCTCGTCTAGCTGCGCGATTGCCGCCGCCGGATCGTCCGGCAGCACCGCCTGGGCCGCGCCCACCTGCATGGAGACGGCGAAAATCTGCTGTTTCACGGCATCGTGTAAATCGCGGGCCAGGCGGTGGCGCTCCTCTAACGCAGCCAACTCTTGCCGTGTCTCCAGCAAATTCTGCAACTGCTCGGCCATCTGGTTCAGGCGGCGGCTTAATTGGCCCAATTCATCCGGCGATGGGTCTTGGGCGACGGCGCTGAAATCGCCCTGGCTCCAGCTTTCGGCTGCCTGGCCGACGGTGCGGATGCGGCGGGTGAGATTGCCCGCCGTCAGAAAGCCAAAAAGCGCGCCGATCGCGCCCGCTCCCAGTGTCAGGGGGAGGAGGCTGTAAAGAATCATGGTAAACAGCGGGCCTAACGTCTCTGCGTTGAGGGCGGGGAGGGGCAGAGTGATCAGGAGAATGCCCAACAGTCGCCCATCATCGCCGACCAGGGGAAACAGGTTGATAACCTGGCCGTTGGGTAAGGTGTAGCGCAGTTGGGCCAGGTCGCGTTCCCCTTGTTGGATGGCCTGGATGCGCCCGGTCAGTTGGGGAAAATCTTCCAGGGCAAACGGCCGTTGCCCATCCCCCAGGCCGGGTGCGGCTGAATTTTCTGCCAGCAGGCGGCCCTCGGCGTCGAGGACATAGACGGTTTGCGTGTCATCGAAGCGAAAACTCCAGGCTGAATTGGGGCTGGTGGGACTGGTGTCCAGTGAGCGAGTGATGTTGAAGCCATTCGCGGAATCAGCCGTTGGCGTCGTCGGCAAGGAGCGGCTGTCGAACGTCCGGTTTACCCACGCCTGCAAACCGGCCACGTCGGGCGGCTCCTGTTGCAGATAGGGGCGCGCCTCCAACGCCACCAGGTCGTACAGCGCCTCACCCATCTGGTCCAACAGGAAATTGGACCGAACGAGGGCGAGCAGCCCGCCCAGCAGAAGCAACTCCACGACGAGCAAGGCGGCCACTGTCACCCAGGTGTAAGAGAAAGTAAGCTGCCATTGCAGGCGGGTAGGCCGCGCCCGCATGAAGGTCAGGCCACCAAAGAGCAGGCCGAAGAAGCCAGCGAAAGCAATCGCCAGCAGCCAGTTGACCTCCTGGCGGAAAAGGGTGCTGAAAAGCAGCCAGCCCACAAAGGCGGCGGTCGTCCCACCCAAAACAACCCAAAACGATGATTGACGGTTCATGACGAGGCTCATTCCCGGAGACTGGAGGAGGCTGTCACGCCTGATCTCCAGTCTCAGTGGATCGAAAAATCATCAATTGATCCGCAGATTTCGCAGATTGACGCAGATTTTTCGGGTTTAATCTGCGGAATCTGCGAAATCTGCGGATCCGTTTTTTGACCTACTGAGTCTCCAATCTCCAATCTCCTGCTTTATCCGCCTAAATCCTGGCGGCGGAAGAGGGCGATGGAGAGGCCGATGAAAGCCAGGCTGTAAAGGGCGACGCCGATGGCCGCTACGCCCGGCTCCAGGTATTGTATAGAGGGGGCGGCCTGCCCGCCAACCTCGACGGTGGCGTTGACGCCGATTTGCAACATGCCCTGGGCCAGCCCGGCCGGCAGATACCGCCCGATCTCCGCCCAGGCGCCCCCGGCAAAGGTGAGCAATTGCACGGTAATGCCTTCGAGCAGCAGGACGTAGGCCAGCCCGCCGCCGACGGTGGCAATGGTGGAACGGGTGGCCACGGCCAGCAAAAAGGCCAACCCGGCATAGGGCAACAGGGAGAAGGCGGTGGCCAGGGTGGTGAGGGCCAGATCGCCCCAGGCGACGGCGTTAAAAGGGATTTCGCCGAGGAGGATTTGGCTGAAAACGGCCGTTACCAACCCACCGACCAACAGCGGCGTCAGGACCAACAAGAGGATGGGCAGCAGCAGCGCCAGGAACTTAGCCGCCAAAAAGGTGCTGCGCGGCACGCCCCGGCTGAGCCACAATTGCAGCGCCCGCCAGGTATACTCTTGTGCCGTCACCGCCCCCACCAGCACGACGATGAGGATGCCGCCCAGACCCGGCCCGGCCGCCAACCCGACCGATTGGAGCAGACCGGCCGGCCAGACCAACGTCTCTTCTACTTGCCCGGCCATGGCTCCGCTGCTCTCCAGGCGGGTGATGGCAAAGAAGAGTAAGTTGAGCGCGGCCACGCCCAGGCCCATCAAGCCCAATTCCACCCAAACCAACGTCCGCTTGAATAATTTCTGCTGTTCGATTACCAACATATTCCAGAACATTTTGTGAACTCCTTAACAATCAACGGATAAC